>JASFZD010000084.1:0-10655 GCA_045046645.1 Sulfurimonas sp.
TTGGAACTTTTTTACAATCATTTGTAAATAAACCTTTGTTTACTCCCAATATACCATACTTTAGAAGGTGTTTTATGCACCTATATTTACTATTAAGTCTAAGTTTGTTATAATCTTGCACTATTTTACACAAAAGAGATAAATGCATACTGACTTAACCGTAGGTTCTATTAAATCACATCTGATAAAACTCTCCATACCTTCTATGACAGGTTACTTTTTTCACACACTATTTAATATAACAGACACCTATTTTGCAGGAATAATTTCAACAAAATCACTCGCGGCACTCTCTCTTTCTGCCTCTATATTTTTTATGATTTTAGCTATTGCTATAGGGATGAGTGAAGCACTAACCTCTTTAGTTGGTAATGCACTTGGAGAACAAAAAAAAGACAAAGCACAATCAATTGCTTTAAATGGAATTTGGTTTGCCCTTATACTTTCTATTGGTTTAGCTATTTTTGGTGTACTTAGTGCACCCTATTTGGTCCAAGCTTTAGGTGACCCAAGTTATGTGACTCAAACACTTGACTACATCAATATTATTCTTTATGCTACTCTATTTTTTATCGCATCTTTTTTCTTTAATGCACTGCTAAACGCAGTAGGAGACACTAAATCTTTTAGAAATATTCTCATCATTACAGCCTTACTAAATGTAGCTCTGGATTATATTTTTGTAAACTATCTAGCATTTGGAGTAAAGGGTATTGCTTTTGCAACAATTATTTCAGAGTTTATTACTATGTCCTATCTTTTTTATAAACTCCAAAAAACAACACTTTGGGTAAGCTTCACCGCATTTTTTTTTAATCTATCTACTGTAAAAGAACTTTTCAAACATGGATTTGCACCAAGTATGAATATGTTTATGATGGCTTTTGGAATGTATATCATCACCTATTTTGTCGCACCTTTTGGAAAAGAAGCAGTTGCAGCCTATGGTATAGGTATGCGTATAGAGCAAATCTTTTTGATACCGGTCATAGGTCTTAGCGTTGCAACACTGAGCATAGTCTCACAAAACAATGGCGCAAAACTCTTTGATAGGATTATGCCAAGCGTTTCACTTGCTATTAAGTATGGATTTATACTGAGTGCTTTTGGTGTTCTTTCATTTTATACTTATGGGGATGTTTTAGCTTCTTTACTGACACATGACACAAAAGTCATAGAGCAGAGTGTCTTATATCTAAAGATATGTGGTTTTGCTTTTTTTGGTTTTGTAATGATTTTTATCTATATCGCAATGCTCCAAGGCATCAAAAAACCAGCGATTATCTTTCCTGTGAGCATTTATAGACAAGTTTTAGCACCACTTATCTTGTTTTCTATCTTTCACTATTTTAATTTTCAGATTTACACTATCTGGCTTGGACTTGATGTTATCATCTTCTCAGCAGCATTTTATTTATATTGGTATGCTAAACGCAGTTTAAAGGCTTTAAAAACTACTTAAGTTCACCCCAATGATTACCAATATTTAAACTCGCTTTAAGAGGAATATTCAGAGTCATAATACCTTCCATGATGCTTCTAAACCTATCACCTAAAACTTCTGCATCCTCTGCGTTTACCTCAAATATAAGTTCATCATGGATTTGAAGTAGCATTTTAGCATTAAGCTTCTCTTCTTCTATAACTTGGTGAATTTCATTCATACTTAGCTTAATAAGGTCTGATGCACTTCCTTGAAAGACACTATTCACCGATTCTCTCTCATACGCTGCTCTAAACATTGGAGTCGCATTTTCATAGTCAAAATAACGACGGCGTTTTAGCAGTGTCTGGACATAACCATACTCTTTTGAACTATCAACGATAGAACGAAAATAGCTTCTAACAGTAGGAAATGACTCAAAATATTTTTCTATAATCTCTTTTGCTTCTTTTGTTGTTATGCCTAAAGTATCAGAAAGCTTTTTTGCTCCCATACCATACAATAGCCCAAAATTTACCGTTTTTGCAATAGAGCGTTTTGCAGGAGCATCCTCTTGTCCAAAAAGTGCTATAGCTGTTTGAAGGTGGATGTCTTTATCATTTTTAAACGCATCAACTAAAACACTATCTTGTGAAAAGTGTGCTAGCAAACGCAACTCTATTTGAGAATAGTCTATCCCTATAAGCTTTTTACCCTCTCCTGCTACAAAAGCCTCACGAATTTTAAGACCTAGTTTACTTCGTGCTGGAATATTTTGTAGATTTGGATTTTTTGAACTAAGTCGTCCTGTTGCTGTTCCTGTTTGTACAAAAGAGGTATGAATACGGCTTTTTACATCTTCACGACTGAGTCTTAAAAGTGGTTCTATATAAGTTGAAAAAAGTTTATAGACCTCACGATATTCTAAAAGTTTTGGGATAATATCATGCTTATCTTTTAAACCACTTAGCACTTTTTCATCTGTCGAGTAGCCTGTTTTTGTCTTTTTCCCTACTGGAAGTCCTAATGTTTCAAAAAGAATTACACCTAATTGTTTCGTGGAGTTAATATTAAACTCCGTTCCTGCAAAGGCATAAATTTCTGCTGTAAGAGTTGATAGCGTTTCTTTAACCTCAACTAAAAAATTATCTAAAAAGTTACTATCTACTTCTATGCCCTCTTTCTCCATGTCCAAAAGTGTTGTAATAAAAGGAATCTCAACCTCATCTGCTTCTTTTATAAGATGCGTTGCATCTTGGAGTTCTAATTTTTGTAAAAAAAGTTTGTAAAGCTCATAAGTTATAAATGCATCTTCTGCTGCGTAGTTACAAGCATCTTCAAGTGCAACACTTGCAAAAGTTTCACCTTTTTTAACCGTGTCTTTAAAGGCAACCATAGTATGACCTAAAAGCTTGTCTGAGAGTTTATCAAGACTTAAAGCTGATTCAGGGTTAATAAGCCAAGCAAGTATCATACTGTCAGAATATACTGCTAAACTATCATCATTTAAAAAACGAGAGACAAAATGTAAGTCAAATTTAATGTTATGTCCTACAACCCTACTTTTAAAAATCTTTCGCATAGCATTTGCTGCATCTCTAGTCGATATTTGCTCTGTAACACCAAGATAAAAGTGTGCAAAAGGAACATAGTAAGCTTCCTCTTTGTTAAAACAAAAACTAAAACCAACAAGCTTATCTTTCTCATAATTCAGTCCCGTTGTTTCCGTATCAAACGCAACAATCGTTTCTGAGTTTAGCTTATCTATCACTGCGTTTAAGCTCTTCACATCAGTTAAGAGTGTTGCTTTAAATTCTAATTTTTTTTCTTGGAAAGTATCTATCGACTGTTTTTTAACTGCATTTTCTTTTGTTTTATCATCTACCATATTTCGCGCATGTAAAACACGAAGCACTGCATTTTGCTCATATTTTACAAGTTCATCATAGATATTTAAAAAAGGATTTGTAACATCCATTTTATACTCTTCAAAGTCAATGCTATCAAAAACATCAGGTTTAAGAGTTACGAGTTTTTTTGACATATATGCTTGTTCTTTTGAGGCTATCAGCTTTTTCTGGTTAGCACCTTTCACCTCTTCTACATGTGCATAGATATTATCAAGTGTACCATACTCTTTAAGTAATTTTTCTGCACCAACCTTACCTATCCCTTTAACCCCGGGAACATTATCAGCACTATCGCCCAAAATGGACTGATAATCAATAAATTGCTTAGGTGTCACACCATACTTCTCATAACAAGCTTTTTCATTTACACTCTTGCGTTTAATAGCATCTACGACGGTTACTCTATCATCATCTATAAGTTGGTATAAATCTTTGTCATGAGATACAACGCGAACGATGTAACCCTTCTCTTTTGCCAAGTGTGTCACAGTTGCTATCATATCATCTGCTTCATATCCTGACATACCAAGCGTCTTATATCCCATCTTATCTATCCACTCTATCGCAACTGGTAGTTGCATAGTTAATTCTGGTGGTGGTGCAGAACGATTTGCTTTATAGTTAGGGTCTATCTCATTACGAAATGTATCACCCTTCGTATCTATAGCAAAGATAATATAATCACTATCATGCTCTTTTTGAAGCGTTGAGATAAAGTTTGTAAAACCTGTTAAAAGCCCTGTAGGGAAACCATCTTTGTTTTTTAAGTGTTGAGGAAGTGCATAAAATGAACGAAAGAAAAAGCCAAAAGTATCTATAATTGTAACGGTTTTAGCCATTTGATACCTTTGCGATTTCTTGAACAGTAGCTATTGCTTCTTCTAATAACTCACGATTATACCCTGCGTTTGTTGCTAGTTTAAGTCCAAAGTTTATAGATTGTTCTGCAAGTGGTTTGTTTATAGGAATAATTGTTTTTACAATATGAAGTGCTGTAGCAAATTCTTTTATTTCATCTGATGCTGCAGATGGCTTGTCTGCGTACTTAATCATTTCAACAAAATCACTATCAAATCCCCAGTGAGCAAATACTTCTGATGTTACTTCTGCACTTGTTACTTCCACATAAGCCTTTTCTACTTCTGCAATATTGTTAGATAATTCTATCTCTGAGCGAAAACTAATATCTTCATCTTCTTCTATGATATCACTAGAGATAAGGATTTTTCCTGTCTCTTGTAAAAATGCAGCAAGATATAATTTATCAGCTTTTTCTTTACTTATCTTCATATACCATTTATTTATCAGTGTTGCTTGAAGATGAGAGATTTGGGCAAACTTTTCACTTGTGATGCCATAAGGCTGCATATCAACATTTAAAAGTTTACGAATAGAGTTACCCAAAGCAATAGAACGCGTCATACTCATGCCAAAAAGACTAACAGCTTGAGACACATTTCGTATCTCTCTACCAAAGCTATACAAAGCAGAGTTAGCGGCTTTTAAAAGGTTTGCAACTATCATCGGGTCTGGTTCAATAGCTCTTACCAAATCTCCAATTCCAGACTCTTCATCTGCAAAAACTCGATTAATGTCTAATATGGTTTTTGAGAGAGGTGGCAGTGAGTTGATACTTTCTATAATAGAACTTTTCATAAATATAAACCTTTTTTAGAAATATTATATCACACTAGCATAGAAATAAGATTAACGAACATGCTCTATTGTTTTAACCGCTCTTGTTAAAAAGCCATAACCATGATAAATTGTAAAAGCACCATAGAGTAAAACAGCGACAGAGGAGAGACTCATCATCATATTTCTAAAGCTTGTAGCAGAAGCAAGAGAAGCTAAAAATCCTACACTAAACATTGCTGGAATTGTGCTCATACCAAAGATTGCCATTACTAAAGCACCATAAATTGGATCAGCAGTACTTGCAGCTGCTATTGCAAAAAAGTAGACAAAACCACATGGAAGTAGTCCATTTAACATACCAAGTGCAAAAAAACTAAGATTTGACTTTGAATGAAGTATCTTTTGAAATGTACTTTTATAAAATGGTGATGAAGCAAAAGAGTGTTCTATAAGTGTTAAAAATTTTATCTTTCCCATCAAAGAAAGACCAGCAAAAATCATAGCTATACCTGCAAAAATTAGTAGCATACCATTTGCAGTGTTTGAAAATCTAACAACACTACCAATAGCTCCAAATATTCCGCCAAGCATAGTGTAAGTTAAAACACGACCAAAATTGTAAAGTAGATGTGCCGCACTTTTAGATAGCTTAGAACTTGTGGGCTCTATTTTAATAGTTGAGTAAGCAAGAACTATCCCTCCACACATACCAATACAATGACCAAATGAGCCTAAAAATGCGATGCTTATAACGGTTAATAAATCTACTGTTTCCATCAAATACCTAATTTTAATTATTAAAACATTATTATATTAAAATAATGTTACATTAGTGTTAAAAAAGAGCATTTATCTTCTCTTTTTTCCCTTTCCTTTATCATCATAGAGTAAAAAAGTTTCTAAGTCTCTATGCATCTCTTCATCAAGAGCATCCCAAATCGCTTTTTTTTCTAAATATCTATCATATTTTTCTATTTTTGATTTTTTTATATCTCTTATAAGATAATGATAACGCACTATTTTTTTTGTATATTTACTCACAAAAGACCAGTTTTTAATAATCTGATACGAGCGTTCTTCATGGTCTGTAAAGCTCCATTCATTAAACTCGTAGTCCTCTTCGTCCTTTTTAAACGCAGTAAATGGTTTTCCAAAATCATGCATAATTGCCGCAGGTAAGAACTTCCATTTTCTTGCTTTTATGACATAATACACAACTCTTAAAGTATGAAGTAAAACGCCATGCTGATGCCATAGATTTTGCGTAAAAAATAGTGAATCTAAAAAAGCAAAGGAGTAAAACTTGTTATGCACTTCTTTCATAATTTCTCTTTAGTCATAGGATGACATACTTCAACTGTCTCTTTTAAATCTTGCTTTTGTATGTGTGTATATATCTGCGTAGTTAAAAGTGAAGCATGCCCTAAAAGCTCTTGGACTACCCTTAAATCTGCACCACCCGTAATAAGAGAAGTTGCATAAGAGTGGCGTAGTACATGAGGAGAAACACCAAGGTATTTTTGTGTTATCTTGTAAGCAGAGATACGACTAAGCTTATCACCTCTATAGTTTGCCCATATAAAATCATTATCATACTTAAACGCAGATATATAAGCATTGATAGCTTCAATTGCCACCTTAGCTATGGGCACTACACGCTCTTTTTCACCTTTTGCATGTCGAATGCGTAGCCATTCTCCTTCTATGTCACTGTGGCTTAACTCCAAACACTCGCTAATCCTTGCACCAGTCGCATACAAAAAGAGAATAAGTGCATAATCACGAAGTCCTATCCAAGAACTTCTATCAATAAGTTCTAGTGCATTTTGTATCTGTTCAAACGAGAGAAATTTTGGTAAAAGTTTAGGAATTTTTGCCAATCGTAGTTTTGTTTTCTCATCACTAAACTGATGTTTATAACAAAAATCAAAAAAAGCATTTACTGAAGATAGTTTTCTGTTGAGGGTGCGTTTGTTGTCATAAGTAGAGAGAATGTGTAATACTTTTGTAGAATCTAAACCAATCAAAGGTTTTTGCAAACTCTCTTCTATATTTAAAAGGTCGCCTCTGTAAGCCTCTACACTTTTAGAGCTCAGTGCTTTTGTAACACTGATATACTCTAAAAATGCTTCAAGCTCATTGGACATTATTTTACTAATATTTTCTCATCATTATTATAAAATGCTTTATCTGTAGTAAAGATAAAACCATCTTCAACATCAGCATCATAGATAGTATAATCTTTCATATTTTTGTTTAAAACTATCATATATCCTTCTTTTTCAAGGATATAAAGATTATCTCCATTAGAAATCATTCCAAGAAAATGTGCAAAAGGGAACTTAATCTTTGCGTTTAGCTCTAAATTAGGGGTTAAAGATACTACTTCACCCTGCTTAGTTGCGATAAAGATATCCTTATCATCGTACACTATATTTCGTATTTCGTATTTTGCTCGCACTTCTTTATCTGACATAGATAAAATTTTATATCCAGTTGCAGCAATAATCTTATTGTTTACCATTTTAAAATAAATAACATTGTTAAAGTTATCTTCTGCGGAAACTATAACAGTTCTTAATTTCTTTTTTAACTTCGCATTTACAATAATAACTTTCCCATCAAGGGTAGAAAATACAACTAAGTCATTTAAAAAATATGGGTTTACTATCTTTGTATTTACCGCAAGTGATTCTGAACCCTGCTCTTTAAAGAATATCTTCTTAGTTGATATAGAATAAAGTGCCAATTCATTATCTGCAAACAGTATCGCTAAAGTATCATCTTTTACACTTGCCGCAGCTATTGTTTTTTTAAGAGAAAAGTTTTCTTGGAGTGTTTTATCATCTACAGATGTTAAAGTTATATTACCATCTAGTGCAGCACTAATAATCCAATTATCACTATATGATATAGCTCTATCTTTTTCATCTATATTGACATCTATAACACCATCTTTGGTTAAAACTGTTCCATCTTCAAGCAGAGCAATATTTAGGCTAGTATCAACTATACTTTCATCTAAGCTATCATATTTTGACCAGTCATTTTCTACATTTTTTGGTTCAAAAACTTTTTTTGTACTACATGCACTAAATAATAAAACAAATATAGAAGCAAAAAATATATACTTTTTCAAAATATTATTTCACACCATAATGCATAAGTGCATTAGCAACTTGTGCCAAGGGAGAATCAATACTAATCATTGATAATTTCTCATGTGCCTCATTCATCTTTGAACTGTTCATTAAAAGTACAGCTGCCTGAATCTGTGCAAGGTCTTTATAGATAGCATTTTGTTGCAGCGTATAAGCGCTTAGGGCAGACAAGTCTTTAGACTCACTCGCCAAGTTATAAGTAGCTAAATCACTAATAAGTACACTCTTAGAACTTTTTAATCTTTCAAAAGAGACGAGATCTTTGTTTGCAACTGCTTGTGAGTACTGCCACACATCATAAAGTGCAGGACTTAAGTTTTTTAGCTCCGCTGTTACGATTGCGTTTGAAGGCTCAGAAGTAAGTTTAACAAGTGCTGCGTTTGCAGCGTCGAGCCTATTTTGTTTATTTATCGTGTATCCAATATTTGCACCAACGAGTACAACTATACCAACAACAGAAGCAATCATTAAGTTTTTATATTTTTTCACAAACTTTTCTGTTATGACTGCTTTTTCGAAAAACTTCTCTTCAGAGTTTAGTTCCTCTTTTACCATTTCTATATCTTGTTTTAAGCTCAAAGAGTTTTCCTTTATTTGTACAAATTTTAAAAGTTTATAATATTACCCAAACTAAGTTAAAGTTTCATCAACACTATCAATAATCTAAGCTTTTTTTGTTAGAATATTATTAAATTATTATTTATAGGATTTTATATGCAAGTAGATGATGCTCTTTTAAGCAAACTAGAAAAATTATCATTTTTAAAAGTAAGTGATGATAAACGCGAAGAAATTATCTCCCAACTCTCAGAAATTGTTAGTTTCGTTGATAATCTGAGTGAACTTGATACAACTGGTGTTGATGACAATTTTGCTATGAGTGATATGGCAACTCCATTAAGAGAGGATATTCCAACGCCAAGAACAAGTGTCGGTGAAGATATTTTAAAACATGCTCCACAAAGTAGCGATAACTTTTTTATAGTACCTAAAATTATCGAGTAAATATGATACAAATTTATGGCATTAAAAATTGTGATAGCGTTAAAAGTGCATTAAAGTTCTTTAAAGAACATAAGCTAGATTATACTCTTCATGACTTTAAAACTGACCCTGTTTCTTGTAATAAAGTATCTTTTTGGCTCAAATCAGTCCAACTAAAAAAAATTTTAAACGCAAGAAGTACAACTTACAGAAACTTAAAACTTAAAGAAAAAAACTTAACACAAGAAGAACAAATAAATTATCTTTGTAAAGAAAATTTACTAATAAAAAGACCCGTTGTAGAGTTTGAGAGTAAAGTTATGGTAGGATTTGACAAAGAAATGTATCAAGGAGTTTTTTTATGAGTGAACCAATTACTAAAACAATAGATATTAAAAAGTTGCTAAAAAGTGTTATGGCATTTAAATCATCTGACCTACACCTCGTTGTAGGAAGTGAACCACAGATTAGAATAGATAAAGAGTTAAGACCTCTAAATCTTGCGAAACTAACCGCTGAAGAGGTTGAAGAGATGGCTTATTCTCTCATAGAAGATAAGCAAAAGAAGGAGTTTGAAGAGCATAATGAACTTGACTTCTCATTTGAGCTCAAAGATATTGGTCGTTTTCGTGCTAACTACTATCGTACCATTCATGGTGTTGGTTGTGCTTTTCGTATGATTCCTATTGATATCCCAACACTTGATGAGTATGGAAATCCTCCTATTTTTAAAGAACTTATCAAAAAAGAGAAAGGGCTTATTCTTGTAACTGGTCCAACTGGTTCTGGTAAATCAACAACACTTGCTTCCATGCTTCATGAAATCAACCTAACAGAACGCCGTCATATTATTACTGTTGAAGACCCAGTAGAATTTGTTCACAAAAATGAAAAGTCTCTTTTCTCTCAGCGTGATGTTGGTACCAACACGGACTCATTTGCAGCTGCCCTAAAGTATGCGCTTAGACAAGATCCAGATGTTATACTCATTGGGGAAATGCGTGATGCTGAAACTATTGGTGCTGCACTAACAGCTGCTGAAACAGGACACTTAGTTTTTGGAACCCTTCATACCAACTCTGCACCAGGAACTATCAACCGTATTATTGATGTTTTTGACGGACAAGAGCAAGCACAAGTAAGAGCACAACTTGCAACTTCACTTGTTGCTGTTATTTCTCAAACATTAATTCCTAAGATAGGAAGTGGCAAAGTCGCAACACAAGAGATACTTATCACAAATCCAGCGATTCAAAATCAGATAAGAGAAGATAAAGTACATCAAATTTATTCTCAAATGCAGTTAAATCAAAAAGAAACAAAGATGACAACACAAACGCAAGAGATTATTGCTCTCTTACAAAAAAGAGTTATTAACAAAGAAAATGCAATGAAAAACTCTAATAAACCAGATGAACTTAAAAAATTGATTGAAGGTTTATAAAGGTAAGCACCTCACAAACAGCACCAAAAGACTTTCAAAATCTCTCAAAAATAGCTGATAAAACCTTCTCGAAAGTACCTATTTATGGTATAATA
>JASFZD010000085.1:0-15202 GCA_045046645.1 Sulfurimonas sp.
TAGTAGAAGAGTGAATTATATCTGTTAAATCCCTATATTTAGGGCTTAAAGTGTTATTTTGATGTGTTTGTTGGATTGAGTTTTGGTGGAGACGTGCGGGATCGAACCGCAGTCCTAAAACCAGTTTTCTATGACGTCTACATGCTTAGAAAAGTTGTTAATGTTTAATTGGGCTTCACACAACTTGCAAAGCTACACACAACGAGTCTCGGGATTCATATAAAGCTGAGACAGACTTCACATATATCTACATAAGGGTTATACTTCGAATCCGACTTATCTAGAGTCCATCGGTGAAGCAGCCCGTCCTCTAAGAGGGGGTAAAACTTATGCTACTGCGTAAGCTGGGCGGTAATTTGTATTGTTTGCATTTAAGCAATTGTGAGCCGTATAACGGAGATGCTCAGTCCGACATGCAATCATAAACTACTAGCTCCAGTCGAAGCCATGTCGTCCCCATAAGGTACATTATACCAAATTTTTAATTAGTTCTTCTAAAGGCTATTTTTTCTTTAGACAAGGCAGAGATGAACGAAGCAAACTTTTGTTTGTGAGTTTATCGACAACGAAGTATAAAGGGAAAAGAGTCAATAGAAGTGGTGGCCAATCTCGGAATCGAACCAAGGACACACTGATTTTCAGTCAGTTGCTCTACCGACTGAGCTAATTGGCCACGGTAAATGTTATAATAAAAAAAGTCTTTAAAAGGTGGTGGCCAATCTCGGAATCGAACCAAGGACACACTGATTTTCAGTCAGTTGCTCTACCGACTGAGCTAATTGGCCATACTTTTAAAGAGCGAAATTATAGCTCGTGTGTACTGAAACGAAGCTTACAAGAGCAAAATTATTTGAGTGGTATAGACCAATGATTGTAATAAGCAAATATTCTTAGAGATAAAAAGCTAAAAAAGATGATTGTAATAGAGAAAAATGAGATAAGATTTTGTATATTTAGTATATATAGTATGATGCCAATCAAAATAGCGATAGTTCCATAAAATCCAGTTTTTAAAACAAAAGGAATCTCGTTTATGATGACATCTCTTGCTATCCCTCCTCCTACAGCTGTTACAAACGCCATAGCAATTACACCTGCTAAGTTAAAGTTTGCTTCTAATGCAATAATCGCCCCTGAGATGCTAAATGAGACTAGACCGATGGAATCACTAAGCATAAAGAGCGCTTTGTTCTCTATGGAGTTGCGTTTATGAAATCTAAAGATAATAAGGAGAACTAAAACAGTTATAACAATCAGAGAGGGATAATTGTGAGAAAAAGTAAAAGGGACTTTATCTACAGTGATATCACGAATTATGCCCCCACCTAAAGCTGTTAAAAATGTTGCAATGAGAGTACCTAGTAGGTCAAGTTTATTGCGTGCAGCGACAAAAAAGCCACTCATTGCAAAGGCAATAATTCCTATGTACTCTGCTATTTCAAACACTGTTTTAATGCCTCAACTATAGCTGTTTTTTCAAGTTCTTTGATTTTTGTTTCTAAACTCTTTGCTGTTTCACCTTCTTCAACAATCATTTCTCTTTGTAAAAGTGTTTTTCCATCATCATAAACGGCATTTACGTCGTGGATAGTGACTCCACTTATTTTATCTTTAGAATTTATCACAGCTTCATGAACAAAGCGGCCATACATTCCTGCTCCACCATATTTAGGAAGAAGTGAGGGGTGTGCGTTGATGATGTGAAAGTTTGCTGTGAGTAAAGGGGAAAGTTTTTTCATATAACCAGATAAAAAAACATAGTGACACTGATACTCTTTAAGGAGTTTATATATCTCTTCATCTGGAGTTGGATGTGTAGTTGCGTTTACCAAAAAATGGTTTATATCGTAGCTTTGTGCATTTTTTAGAGCTTTAGAATTTTCGTTATTGGAGATAAGAAGTGCTATATTTGCATTTAAGGTTTTACTTTTTATAGCTTGATATATTGCATCAAAGCCACTGCCATTATGTGAGGCTAAAATCGCGATATTGGGCATTATCTGATTTTAAGACTGATAAGAGCTATGATATTTGAGAGTACAGCAATAATCCAAAACCTTACAATAATTTTGTTCTCAGCCCACTGTTTCATCTCGAAATGATGATGGATTGGTGCCATTAAAAAGACGCGCTTTTTTCTTAATTTGTAGCTGCCAACTTGGAGGATTACAGAGAGTGTTTCTATAACAAATATAGAACCTATAAGAAGTAAAAGTATTTCACTCTTTGATATGATTGCTAAGTAGCCTAGAAATCCACCTACCGCTAAAGAGCCACTATCTCCCATAAAGATTTCCGCTGGATGACAGTTGTACCATAAAAAACCAGTTAATGCCCCAATAAGTGCACTAGCAATAATGACAACTTCACCAACTTGAATATTTGGCATAAGTAAATAAGAACTAAGTTTGATATTTCCTATAATGTATATGATGATGGAGAAAGTTGTAAGTGCGATGATAGAGGGAACGGTTGCAAGTCCATCAAGCCCATCTGTTAAGTTTACTGCGTTTGATGTTGCGATGATAACTAGTACCCATAAAATGATAGCAAAACTACCCATGTCAAAGAGGGGTGTTTTTAAAAATGGAATATATAAGTCAGTGTTAAAATCTGCAAAAAAACATAAAAATCCTGAAACAATAAGTGCAGCAAATATTTGTAAAGCTAATTTTGTTCTAGCTTTAAGTCCTGCTAAATTTTGATTTTTTTTGATTTTTGCATAATCATCTTGAAAACCAATAAGTGAAAATAAAAACAGAGTAATTAAAGCACCAATAGCATAAAAATTTGTGAATTTTATTGTTAACAATGAAGCGATGATTGTTGAACCTATAAAGACAATACCACCCATAGTAGGTGTAGACACTTTTTCTTTATGTCGCTCAGGTGCCCACTCGTTTATAGGCTGAACTCTTGAAGTTTTTTGTGCCCATCTTATAAATTTTGGGAGTAAAAAAAGTGTAAGTAATAAAGCGATAAAAAATGAAACGCCCGCACGAATAGTAATGTATCCAAGTATGTTTATGTTAAGATATTCATGAAGAAAATAAAGCAATTTTTGTCCTGTATAATTGTAAATAATAAAATGTGATTATATCATATTACTTATTATCAAATTTATTGTATAATTTTTACAAATCAAAAACTAGGAAATAATAGTTTGAATAAAAAAGCAATTTTAGTTATTACTGATGGTATTGGTTACTCTCCTAAACAAGAGTTTAATGCCTTTTATAATGCAAAGAAACCAACATATGATAAACTTTTTTCAACACTCCCACACTCTTTGATAGATACATTCGGTCTGAGTGTTGGTCTTCCTGAGGGACAGATGGGAAACTCTGAGGTAGGGCATATGAGTATTGGAAGCGGAAGGGTACTGTATCAAGATTTAGTTAAGATATCTTTAGCACTTTCGGAACATACTTTGGAGACAAATGAAGTATTGCAAAATCTTTTAAGTTCTTCTGACAGATTGCATCTTATTGGTCTTATGAGTGATGGTGGTGTTCACTCTCATATAGATCATTTTATGGGACTTGCTGATATTGCTCAAAAAGCAGGTAAAAAAGTTTTTCTTCACCTGATTACGGACGGAAGAGATGTCTCTCCAACTTCTGCACAAAAATACTTAAAAATAGTAGAAGAACATTGTAATGAAAATATAAAAATTGCTACTGTTTCGGGTCGTTTTTACTCTATGGATAGAGACAATAGATGGGCGAGAATCGAGAGAGGTTACGATGCCATTGTCAATGCAAAGCCAAAAGCAGATTTTAATCCAGCTGGATATATAGGGCATTCTTACTCACTTGGAGAAACAGATGAGTTTATAGAACCAGCTGCGTTTGGTAATTACGATGGTATGAAGGAAGGGGATAGTGTTTTAACTATTAACTTTAGAAGTGACAGAATGAGAGAGATGGTTACAGCTATTGGTTCTGGGGAATTTACTAGTTTTGCAAGAAGTTATGTTAAAGTAAATCTTGCAACAATTACAGAATATGATAAGAGCTTTACTTATCCAGTTTTGTTTAAAAAAGATGCACCAAAGAACACCTTGGCTGAGGTAATCTCAAATGCAGGGTTAAGACAGTTTCATACTGCAGAAACTGAAAAGTATGCGCATGTGACTTTCTTCTTAAATGGAGGCATAGACGAACCTTACGCAAATGAAACGCGTGTTTTAATTCCTTCTCCTGATGTAAAGACTTACGATATGCAACCTGAGATGAATGCCGAGGCAGTTGGCAAAGCAGTATTAACAGCTATGGATGAGTCATATGATTTTATAGTCGTAAATTTTGCCAATGGAGATATGGTTGGACATACGGGTGACTTTGAAGCTGCTAAAAAAGCTGTAAACACAGTAGATACAGAGTTAGGCAAGATTTGGAAAAAAGCTAAAGAGGAAGATTACGCGTTTATACTTACTTCAGATCATGGAAACTGTGAAGAGATGAGAGATGATGAAGGTCATGTTTTAACAAATCATACAGTTGGAGAAGTATGGTGTTTTGTGGATGCTGATGGTGTAAGTAAAGTAGAGGCTGGGGGGTTAAATAACATTGCACCTACTGTTTTAAAACTGATGGGTTTAAAAATCCCATCTGAGATGGATCATAGTTTAATCTAATAAAAAAAGGAAATTATTCAGTATGAAATTTAGTGGTAAAAATGTTTTAGTTACAGGTTCAAGTCGTGGAATTGGTGCAGAGATTGCAAAAACTTTAGCAGGCTTTGGTTTGAAAGTTTGGATAAATTATAGAAGTGGTGCAGCTGAAGCTGATGCAGTCAAAGAGGCTATTGAAGTTGCTGGTGGAAATGCTGCAGTTATAGGTTTTGATGTGAGTGATGAAGCTGCTTTTGTTGATGCTATCAAAACTATTGTTGAGAGTGATGGGGAACTCTCTTATCTTGTAAATAATGCAGGAATTACAAATGATAAACTAGCACTTCGTATGAAAACAGATGACTTTATGTCTGTAATAAATGCAAATTTAACAGCGACATTTATTGGTTGTCGTGAATTTTTTAAAGCAGCAAGAAAAAAGAAATTTGGAAGTGTTGTTAATATCGCTTCGATTATTGGCGAAACTGGAAATGCAGGACAGACTAACTATGCAGCCAGTAAGGGTGGAGCTATTGCTATGACAAAATCATTTGCATTAGAAGCAGCTACTAGTGGTATAAGATACAATAGTGTAACACCAGGATTTATTTCTACTGAGATGACAGAAAGTTTGAGTGATGAGATAAAAGATGGAATTAACTCTAAAATCCCTATGAACAGAATGGGTGAAGCTAAAGAAGTTGCCCAGGCAACAGCTTTTTTACTATCAGATTATGCAAGTTATATTACAGGTGAGACACTAAAAGTAAATGGTGGAATGAATATGGCATAATATTTTATTATTATTTTGATATTTAAGATATGTATGATATAATTTTGAGATTTTTAAAACTTAAACACAGGAGCTATAATGGCACTAATTGACGATATTAAAGAAGTAGTTGTAGAACAGTTAAGCGTAAATGTTGATGAAGTAAAAGACGATGCAAAATTCGTAGAAGATTTAGGTGCTGATAGCCTAGATGTTGTTGAATTAGTAATGGCTCTTGAAGAGAAATTTGATATTGAAATTCCAGATGATGAAGCTGAGAAGATCGCTACTGTAGCTGATGTAGTTGCTTACGTAGAAAGCAAATAGTTTAGAGTATTTAAATTAGGCCAATAGGTCTGATTTAATTAATAAATCCTTTTAATAGTCAATAAAAAGCGTTGATTTTTAAAAGTATTTTATATTTATGGAGAGCACTGTATGAGAAGAATAGTAGTAACCGGTATTGGGATGATAAATTCAGTAGGGAATGATAAAGAGAGTTCTTTTAAAGCGATTTGTGCTGGCGAATGTGGAATAGATACAATTACAATATTTGATCCTGAAAAATATAGTGTTAAAATTGCGGGTGAAGTAAAAGACTTTGATCCATCTACTGTTATGGCTCCAAAAGAGGTAAAAAAGGCTGATAGATTTATTCATCTAGGGCTAAAAGCTGCTCAAGAAGCGATGGAAGATGCAAATTTTGGTGATGCTGAGATAGATTATGAAAGATTTGGTGTAAGTGCTGCTTCTGGAATCGGTGGACTCCCTGCTATTGAGAGAAACTCTGTAATTATTGAAACTCGTGGACCAAGACGAATCTCTCCGTTCTTTATCCCTGGAGCACTTGTAAATATGCTCGGTGGATTTGTTTCTATTGAACATGGGACAAAAGGTCCAAATATCTCTAGTGTAACAGCTTGTGCAGCAGGAACACATGCGATTAGTGATGCTTGTAAAACAATTATGTGTAATGGTGCTGAGAGAATGTTGGTTGTTTCTGCAGAATCAGCAATCACTGGTGCTGGGATTGGTGGTTTTGCTGCGATGAAAGCACTTTCAACAAGAAATGATGATCCGAAAACATCTTCTCGTCCATTTGATGCAGACCGTGATGGTTTCGTAATGGGAGAGGGTGCAGCATCACTTGTGCTTGAAGAATACGAAGTAGCGGTTGCTCGTGGAGCAAGAATATATGGTGAAATTGTAGGGTTTGGTGAAAGTGGTGATGCAAGTCATATTACAACTCCAAGTCTTGATGGACCAGGGCGTGCGATGAAAGCTGCTTATAAAATGGCAGGTGAGCCTAAACTTGACTATGTTAGTGCACATGGAACAAGTACTGCGATTAATGATAAAAATGAAACAATTGCCCTCAAAACACTGCTTGGTGGTAAAGAAAATTGTCCCCCAATGAGTTCTATTAAAGGGCAAATTGGTCATTGTCTTGGAGCTGCTGGTGGTATAGAAGCTGTGACTTGTTTAATGGCTATGAGAGATTCAATTATTCCTCCAACTATTAACTATACAACTCCTGATGAAAATTGTGACTTGGACTATGTGACAGAGGGTGCAAGAAAAGCTGAACTAAATTATGTTATGAGTAACTCATTTGGTTTTGGTGGTACTAATGGCGTTGTTATTTTTAAAAAAATCTAGTTGAGAAGGATTTAAGTTGGCTACATACTTAGACTTTGAATATAAAATTAAATTTATTCAAGAAGATATTATTTCAGCACAAGTGCGTCATGATGAAGGTGCAGTAAAAAGTTTGACTGTAAACCTTGATAAGGCAGTCTCTAAAATTTATACAAATCTATCGGATTTTCAAAAGCTTCAACTAGCACGTCATTTAGATCGTCCTTATGCTCTTGATTACATCAATCTGATTATGCATGATAAGATCGAAATTCATGGAGATAGACATTTTAGTGATGATGCTGCTATTCTTTGTTATATGGGTTACATCGGTGATGAAAAAGTTATGGTTATTGGCGAGCAAAAAGGTCGTGGAACTAAAAATAAACTCAAGCGTAACTTTGGTATGCCTCACCCGGAGGGCTATAGAAAAGCGCTTCGTGCTGCAAAATTAGCAGAAAAATTTAATATCCCTATTGTAATGCTCGTAGATACTCCAGGTGCATATCCTGGAATTGGTGCGGAAGAGAGAAATCAGAGTGAAGCAATTGCTAGAAATCTTTTAGAATTTTCTGAGCTTAAAGTACCTACCATCTCAATCGTTATTGGTGAAGGTGGTTCTGGTGGTGCTTTAGCTATCGGTGTTGCTGATAAATTTGCAATGATGCGATACTCTATATTTAGTATTATCTCTCCTGAGGGCTGTGCGGCAATCTTATGGAACGACCCTAAAAAGGTAGAAACTGCAACTAATGCACTCAAAATTACAAGTTCAGATCTTTTAGAATTAGAACTGATTGATGATGTTATTAATGAGCCTTTAATTGGTGCTCATCGTGATAAAGACAATGCAGCCATAGCTGTAAAAGAGTATATTTTAGCTCAAATATCTAAACTTAAAGAGACAAATTTGGATGAGAGAATGGATGCTAGATATGCAAAATTAACTAGACCTGGTGCTTTTGCAGAAGAAGTAGTAAAATAATATTATTTTGATTCCATCTCTTCTTCAAGAAATGGATCAAACTTAGGTCTTTTTAACCTTTTTGCCTCTTTAGAAAACTTTATCAAATCTTCTACATTATTTAAATTCTCTGTACAACTTTTCAAAGAATCCAAAAATAGACCATAGGTCGTCATAACATCGCTCATAGCTCTATGGTGTGTAGCATCTGGATTATAATTAAATGTTTTGTTTAAATATGTAAGAGAGTATTTATATGAAACTATTGTTCTCTGGGCAAGAGCTAAGGAGCACAAACTTCTATTTAAAAGAGCTTCAAATCCTACCTTTTGCATACTTTCTGATATATAAGTATAATCAAACTTGACATCATGTGCCACTATAATAGCATCTCCTAAAAAAAGTTTAAACTCCATCATAACAGTTTTAAGCTCTGGTGCATCTACGGTATCACTGGCCGAGATACCTGTGAGTTGTGTGATTATAGGATTAATCTCTTTTGTAAAAACTAGAGAATCATATCTATCAATAATTTTTCCATTTTTTACCTTAATAGCAGCAATTTCGATTATCTGATGTTTATCAAGGTTTGAACCATTCGCTTCAATATCTACAATACAAAACTCAACATCTTTTATAGGAATGAATTTTGTTTGAAAATAGTAAAGCCCTTTTTTTCTTATGATTTCTAAGCCTTGGGCATAAGTAAGTTCAAGAAATATGTCTATACTTTCATCGATTTGGGATTTTAATAGGGCAAGAGGTAGTCCTCTTGCCGATAGTAAAGAGATACTTTTTTGATTTAGAGTAAAGTTTTTAGTGAGCATTTAGTATAAAATCTTTGACTTTTTTCTCACTCTTTATCCCATGGCGTAGCTCAACACCGCTACTAACATCAACACCATAAAATCCATACTCTTTTAATTGAGATATATTTGTAGGAGTGAGTCCACCAGCAAGAATAATTTTTGAACAATCAATATCTTTAAACCACTCTACATTGATGCGTTTACCAGTACCACCATAAGCCTCACAGTAAGCATCAACGAGTCTATACTCATTAGCGTATTGTAAAATATCTTCAGCTTTTTTTGCTCTTATCACTCTGATATATGGTGTTTGAAGAGTTTTACAAAGTTCATCTGTTGCTTGGAAATGGAGTTGTGCTAAAGTTGCTCCAATTTCTTGACATACTTTATCTATAGTATTAGCATCTTCGTTTACAAAAAGGGCTACTTTTTCAACAAAAGGAGGAAGTTGTGAAATTATTTCTTTTGCTTGGATGATAGTTACATAGCGAGGAGATTTTTCATAAAAGACAAAACCAAGAGCATCTGCTCCTGCATTTATAGCTATCATCGCATCCTTATAAGAGGTAATGCCACAAATTTTAGTACGCACCTATTTTCCTTTCGATAAAGGAACTAGTCCCTTTATCTTCGCTTGGGCCGCTAAGACCACTAAAGTCTTATGCTTTGCAAAAGAAATCATATTTGTAGGCTCTTTATCGCTTCTTTTCTATCTTTATGTTTAAAAACATAACTTCCAGCAACAACAATATCCACTCCAACTTCTTTTAGCGCATGGATATTTTTATCACTCACGCCACCATCAACCTCTATTAGACAGTTTGGATTTAACTTGTTTCTCATTTCGTTGAGTCTTGCAGCTTTTGGCACGACAGAGTCTATAAAACTTTGTCCTCCAAAACCAGGGTTTACACTCATAAGAAGAATCATATCTAAGTCTTTAAGTAAAAACTCTACCGCTTCTGGTGGAGTATGTGGATTTAAGACGATTGCAGGCTTGATACCAAGTGAACGAATCTTTTGAATGAGTCTATGTGGATGCTTTTCCTCTTCTATATGAAAAGAGATATATTCTGGTTTTAACGGTGCAAAAAGTTCAACAAAAAAAGTATTATTTTCTACCATGAGGTGAATATCTAAAGGCTTTGTAGCTGCTTTTGCTATGGCAGAAACAACAACAGGCCCAATAGTTAAGTTTGGTACAAAGTGTCCATCCATCACATCAACATGGACTAAATCACATCCTGCATCACATATTTCTTTAACATCTCTTTGTAAGTTTCCAAAATCAGCAGATAAAACACTTGGAGCTACTTTCATCATCATATCCCTTTTATTTAATTATGAAATTATAGCAAATTTATCTTGTTAAGAAAAATAAAAATTTATCATTATCAAAAGATAGATCAACTTGAACACCTTTTTTGTCACCAACAACATCAAGTAAAGAGTTTACATTTTGATATGTTCTTGGAAGCGTAATATTAACACTAACCCCCTGTCCAAAAAGAAGTGATTTTATCTTGCCACCAACGATATTAACGAGCTCTGCCAGTGTATCAAGTACCATTTCTACATCATCTGTAGCTTCGCCTATAAGGAGTTCACATGCTTTTTTAGCGATTCCAACAGGAAAAACAAGGATGACCATACCGTCAATATCACCGTAGAAACCGATAGAACTAGCAATCATATTTTCAACATTACCATTGATTACTATTTCATCTACTTTAGCAGCATCTTTTACGGCTTTTGAATTGGTCATCATCTCAATGGTATCAACAGCAGCTTCGATGAAATTTGGTAGTTCTGAGACTATACTTCTGTTAATAACTCTCAGGTTACCAGCAGCTGAAGCACTGCTTGCACCAAGTTCATCTAGTAACTCTTTATTTTTTAAAATATCATCCATTTGATCAAAAAACATAATTCCAGCGTCTTCTAAAGTTTCTTTAAAGGCAATAGGTGTTTTTTCAAAAGTCAGTCCAACAAAACATATAGTGGCATTGTATTCTGCTCCGGATGAAGAGAGTTTTGAGAAAAAGTTAAGTGCATGAACATTCATACTAATTACTTTGTAAGCATCAAAGATAAAAAGTCTAAAACCAACATTTAAAGAGTTGTTATGATATGCAATGTTAAATGTACTGCCAATTTCTGTATCTAAAAATGAAGAAACAGTATAGATGATAGCATTACCGGTTACTCTTGTCGCAACACTCTGTCCCATCTGCCCAATATAAGTAATATCAATCATTACATCATAGGTACTTTCATCTTTTGATTTTGTGTTAAATTCTTCTTGTGTATGAACAATAATCGGATTATGCCCATTATCATGAAGTTCTATTGCCATAGCAGCTGATTGTGATTTATCGTCACTAAATAGGAGGACATTTTTATTTTCATTTTTAAAACTTGCGGCAAATAAAGAAGCGATTTCTTGTGATTTAAAAAGAGAAAAGTTTAACTCATTTTTATAAAACTTTCCAATAGCATGAAATTTTTTCTCATCATAATCACAAAAGCCAACACTGATATGTTTACTTGTCTTCAACTTAGCAAACATTTTCACAAAAGTATCAAGACCATTACGGTTAAAAAATACTACTTTTTTTAAAGATACTAAAATCATGTCTGCATTTAATTTTACAGTTGCTTCAATGTCTTCTAAACTTAAAAAACTTGCACTATTGTTACCGTCTAAAAATCCTTGAGGAGTAAATACTCCAACACCGCTTTTTACAACTGCTCTCATTGAATCTCCATTACTTGTGAAAAATCATCATAAATATCTTGAACATAATCTATCTGAAAATCAATAAAATCATTCAGTCCTGCCTCAATATAATTTGGCTGAGATAGAGTATAAAATAGTAAGAGGTGCATCCATTTTCCTAAGAGATTTAGCTTTTCATCTTCTGTGGGTTTTAGACCAGAGGCTGCTTGGATTATAGAGCCTATACGCTCATCCATATCCCATTTTTTTGCAATAAGCTCACAAATATCAAATAAATCAACTTGGCATAATCTTTGTAAAATAGTGTTTAAATCAATATGACTTACACTTCGTAGTAAGTTTACATCATCTTTTCTTTCATTAAATAAAGCTTCTGATACGATGATGCTTGCCGGAAGCAAAGAGATAGAACTTGCGATATCTTTATCTTTTATTTCTAAAAAAAGTAATATTTTTTGCCAGTTTGCAGAGAGGTCCGCTTGAAGGTTGTTAAATGATCTCTTATTTAAAGAAAAGAGTTTCCATGTGTC
Organism: Sulfurimonas sp.; assembly: GCA_045046645.1. Taxonomy (GTDB): domain Bacteria; phylum Campylobacterota; class Campylobacteria; order Campylobacterales; family Sulfurimonadaceae; genus Sulfurimonas. The sequence goes on from JASFZD010000085.1 coordinate 12,069, forward strand.
TGGAGAGAGTAGAGATATCATATAGTTATAGACAGCTTGCTGTGATTTTGCAACACCTAAAATACCAAAGATTTGTGAGATATCATCTACATGATTTTTAAAACCATAGATGGGCTTGTTTACTAAATCTTTAAGATACGCACTTAAAGCTAAATCTTCTTTTGCAATTTGAGCGGCTTTAATAAGCTCTCCTTGTTCTAAAAGCATTAAAGTTACTTTTAAAACCTTCGGCGAAGGAGGTACTTTTTCTATGAAATCATTAATTATATCTTTTGTTATCAAGTTGAACTTCTTTATGTCGGGGTATATTGTAATAAATTATATTCTATCTTTAAATGCATAAAAGAAATATAAAATTGCAATATATTCATAAAATAGAATTGGCTTAAGTTGTAGTTTTGCTTTTATTTGCTACAATTCGCAACTTTAAAATATAGATTCAAGGAAACCAAGATGGCAAGAAGATGTGCTATTAGTGGCAAAGGCCCTATGAGTGGAAACAATGTTTCTCACGCAAAAAACAGAACTAAGCGTCGTTTTTTATTAAACCTAAGATCAGTGCGTATCACATTAGAAGATGGTACAACGAAAAAAATTAAGATTTCTGCAAGAGAATTACGCACACTTAAGAAAAATTCGTAAAGCATAAGGAAATTACATTGAATCTTTTAGAAAGGATTCGTAAGTTCCTCAACTGGGAGATTACTCCCAAACCTGATGTAAAACTTCTCCCAGAAGTATATCCCCACCTTAAAGCATTTCGTTTACCACTTATTTTAACCGTACTAATCATGTTAGTTGGTACTATTGGTTATGTAGCTATTGATGATTTTACTATTATCGATGCAATTTATCAGACAGGTATCACATTTACAACCGTAGGTTTTGGTGAAATTGCCCCAATATCGCACGCTGGAAGAATCTTCACTGTTACGCTTATTATTTCAGGTTTTGCTATATTTTCTAGCGCTATTGGTATCTTAGTGAGTGAGTTAAATCGAGGTAATATTATTGCCGCATTAAAGGAGCGAAAAATGTTATATAAAGTCGCAAGATTAAAAAAACATTTTGTTGTCTGTTATCATAATGATTATACGATGGAAGTGACAAAACAACTTCGTAAAAATCATATTCCATTTGTTGTTATTGACCCAAGAGAAGAGATTCATGAATGGGCAGTTGAACATAAGTACCCTTACTTTTTACAGGCTGAACCACATGCAGAACTTGCTATGCTCAAAGCACATCTCTCTTCTGCTAAAGGTTTGATTACACTCTCTGATTCTATCGCAGATAACATCGCCCTTATAGCTTCTGTTAGACTTTTTGAAAAAGAGCATGATTTGCCTCGTCCTTATTATGTTATCTCTGCAGCAGAGAGTATGAGTGATGTTGAAAAACTCAAAAAACTAGGGGCAGATACAGTTGTTTCTCCTACAAAACTAACAGCTCAAAGAGTGAGTGCAATGGCAGCAAGACCAGATATGGAAAACTTACTTGAAGAATTTTTATATAAAAGTGATAACCCTTTAGATATGCAAGAAATAATAGTGCCAAAATATAGTTGGGCAGTACTTAAAAAGCTTAAAGAGACACATATCCGAGAAATATCAAACTGTTCCGTAGTTGGAATTACTAAAAAAGATGGTAAATTTTTAAGCATGCCAAAGGGTGATGTTTTAGTAACAAGCGAATGTAAACTTTTAGTAATTGGAACACAAAACGGTATTAGTATTATAAAAGGTATTATAGGCAAAAGAGAGAAGCCTAAGGAGGTTAAATTTGTATAAAATTGTTCAAACAAGTGGTGGAGTAACTGCTGCGAATGGATTTTTTGCAGATGGTGTGAGTGCTGGTTTAAAGCCAAATGCAGCTAAAGATATGGCTTTTATTTATAGTGAAGAAGTTTGTGATATTGCTTCTGTCTTTACAACAAACAAGATGATGGCTGCACCAATAAAACACTTTAAAGCAAAAGGTGAGTTTCAAACAAATTTTGTGCTAATAAACTCTAAAAATGCCAATGCGATTACTGGAAATGCAGGTGTTAAGGATATTGATGAGATTTTGGAAACATTGCCAAAAAATGTTATCAATCCTCTTATGAGTTCAACAGGTGTGATTGGTGTTAGGTTGCCAAAAGAGAAAATTATAAATGGTGCAAAGCTTTTTGATTTAACAAAAAAAGAGCATTTAAACGCAGCTAAATCCATTATGACAACTGATACCTTTTCAAAAGAGATAGCATTAAGAGTAGAGTTAAAAGATAGAAGTAGTTTTAGCATAGGTGCTATGGCTAAGGGTGCTGGTATGATTAACCCTGCAATGGCAACTATGTTATGCTTTATCACAACAGATGCTGATGTCTCAAAAGAGACTATGCAAAAGATTCTAGATGAAGTAACTCTCACTACATTTAATGCAGCAAGTGTTGATGGCGATACCTCTACAAACGATACCGTGATGCTTTTATCTAACAAAAAAAGTAAGGCTTTTGACAAAAAAGCCTTTAAAGAAGCTCTTCACACGATAATGCACTTTTTAGCACTTGAAATGGTAAGAGATGGAGAAGGTGCAACAAAGTTGGTGACTTATAAAGTGAGTGGTGCAAAAGATGATAAAGAAGCACAAATAGTTGCTAAAGCACTCTCGGATTCTTTACTCGTTAAAACCGCTCTTTATGGAGAAGATCCAAATTGGGGAAGAATCGCTTCAACAGTTGGTGCGAGTGGTGTGAGTGCAAATGAAGAAAGTCTTAAAGTTTCGTTTGAAGATGTCTGCGTTTATGATAGAGGTGAAATCTATTTTGATGCAGAGATGGAAGAGAAAGCTTCTCTTATAATGAAAAGAGATAGATTTAGCATCTCTTGTGATTTAGGCATAGGTAATGGAAGTTTTGAAGCATACGGTTGTGATTTGGGTCATGAGTATGTTAAGATAAACGCAGACTATAGGACTTAGTCCTGATAGTCACTTTTAAACGCAACATAACGAGCAGCTGAAGCGTAAAGTTCAGCTACTTCTTCATCTGTTAGTTCTCTTACAACTTTTGCAGGACTTCCCATGATAAGTGAGCGAGGTGGAAAAACTTTTCCTTTTGTCACAAGAGAACTAGCCCCTACAATACTCTCTTT
>JASFZD010000086.1:0-17733 GCA_045046645.1 Sulfurimonas sp.
CTTCCGTTTCGCTCAATCAGGTTCAGAGATGTCTGCACTTCTTGGTCGTATCCCTTCAGCTGTTGGTTATCAACCAACTCTAGCTCGTGAAATGGGTGCCCTGCAAGATAGAATTACATCAACTAAAACTGGTTCAATTACTTCTGTTCAAGCGGTATATGTACCAGCAGATGATTTAACTGACCCGGCTCCAGCTTCTGTTTTTGCTCACTTAGATGCAACTACAGTTCTTAACCGTAAAATTGCAGAAAAAGGTATTTATCCTGCTGTTGATCCACTCGATTCAACTTCAAGATTACTTGATCCACAAATTATTGGTGAAGAGCATTATGGTGTAGCTCGTGGTGTTCAACAAACACTTCAGAAGTATAAAGACTTACAAGATATCATTGCGATTCTTGGTATGGATGAACTTAGTGAAGATGATAAAAATGTTGTTGAGCGTGCTCGTAAGATTGAGAAATTCTTATCACAACCATTCTTCGTTGCAGAAGTATTTACAGGAGCTCCTGGTAAATATGTTAAGCTTGAAGATACTATTGCTGGTTTCAAGGGAATCCTTGATGGTGATTATGATTATATGTCAGAGAACTCTTTCTACATGGTCGGTGGTATTGATGAAGCTCTTGCAAAACACGAGAAAAATAAATAAGCTCAAAGTTTAAAAAGGACTCAAATGGATACGTTTAAACTTGAAATCTTAACTCCAAATGGTGAAATCTTTAATGATGACGCTGTTACTGTTGTTCTCCCTGGTGAAGAGGGAGAGTTTGGCGTTCTAGCAGGACATGCATCTATCACTACATTGTTAGAAGCTGGTGTTGTTGACGTTGAAAAAAAAGATAAAACGGTTGAATCTATTCTTATTAACTGGGGCGTTGTTCAGGTTGATGAAGAAAAAGTTATTATTTTAGTTGAAGGTGCTGTAGCTATTCGTGGAGAGAGTGAAAGCGATATTGCGACTGCTCTTGAGAATGCTAAGGAACTTATTAATGAAATAGCGGATGCAAATCCTGCTATTGCTTCAGTTTCTGCAAAAATTGAATCAGCAGCTAAAAGTCTACTATAATATATGACTAACGATTTAATAGATTTTTATCTTAAAAGTCACCCTGTGACTATTGGTGTACTGGCTCTTTTATCAGTATACTTTATAGTTTTAAACTGGGTGTTCTTTTATCGCTACTTTTCTCTTAGCAGTTGGCATACTCGTGAGAGTAACTCATTGGAAACTCTTCTTATGGGTGCTTCTACTGTTAAAGAAGACTCTTTTTTAAATAATTTTATTAAAACTAGTACAGTTGTTTCAAAAGAAGTTTTAGACTTAGGATTGTTGGCAGCTACAAAAGAGGCTACAAAAGGTCTTTCTATACTTTCTATTTTTGCCTCTACAACACCATTTATAGGTCTGTTTGGAACAGTTGTTTCTATTCTTGACACTTTTAAGCATATTGGTCAAAGTAGTGGTAGTATGTCGATTATATCTAGTGGAGTTTCTGATGCTTTGATTGCAACTGCCTCAGGTATTTTTGTGGCAATTTTTGCTTATACTTACCATCAAATAATGAAAAGAAAGTCTTTTGAAGTTATTAGTTACCTTCAAATGCAAGGTGATGCCATTTTAGCTCGTAAGGCATAATATGATTTATGATTGGGATGATAAACCAGAACTTAACATTACTCCGCTAGTAGATGTTATGCTTGTACTTCTTGCAATTTTAATGGTTATTGCACCAAATATTATTTACGAAGAAAACATTAAATTACCACAAGGTTCTGTTTCAAGGCAGTTATCTAAAATTCCACCTGTTCATATTAGTATAGATAGAGAAAAAACTTTAAAAATCAACAAAGACATCCTTCTTTTAGACGCTTCTTTTGCTGATAATTTTTATCTTTATTCAAGAAAATTAGATTCTAAAGCAGCTGTACTTATTAGTGCAGATAGAAGTTTAGACTATGGAGTTGTAATGTCAGTTCTCGCTGCTGTAAAACAAGCTGGGTTTTCTGAGGTTTCATTAGCTACCAATGGCTAGAAATAATAGACTTTTTTATTTAAGTGGTCTCATAGCAGTATCACTTTTTTCACTTTTTTTAGTTATGTTTTTTTATATGCTCTTTAGCTCTTCTAAGATTAATAGCTTTGCACTAAAAAAAGATAACTATATCTCTATATCTTTAGATGTGAGCAAGACAAACTCTAAACATCAAAAAAGAAGTATAGCTCCAAATAAAGTAGCGAGTCAAGCACCAAAAATGAGTAAAAATGTGGATATAAATGACCTTTTTAGTGATGTTTGGACTAAAAAAATTATACCTACAAAAGAAAAACCAAAAAATTCTAAGCGTATACAAGAAATTAGAAAAAAGATTAGTACAAGTAAAGAGAACAACAGACAACAATATAAAGAAAAAACGAATAACAGTGAAAATATCAAATCAAATGAAGAATCGAGTCCAAGTTCAACAGCAAATGAGGTTAATGAATATTTAGCTAAAATTCAGGCTTTAGTTTATAAATATTTTAATGTGCCAGCAAATTCTGAGGGACATAGTGTTAAAGCATTGATTGAACTAAATGCTTTAGGAAAAGTTCTTGATTTTAGAGTTCTTACATACTCAGACAATGAAGCATTAAATGAAGAAGTTGATAAAATTAAAGAGAGACTAGTTAGTGTTGTTTTTCCGATTAATAAACAAAATAAATCAACAAGAACAATTGTTATATTAACATCTAAGGAGTAGATATTGAAAATTTTTATTTCATTATTAATGGTATTTAGTTTGTCCTTTGCGACAGATGCAACAATCGAAGTTATCAAAAAAGTAGAGAGCCTTCCATCCATAGCAGTAGAAGATTCTTCTGTAAGTTATGGGGATGCATTTAAATTACAATTTTTCAAATCACTAGTAGCTGACTTGAATGTAATATCAATTTTTAATGTTGACAGACATTATAGAACATCTGATTTTGATGATAGTGATGTCCTTGTTCAAAACAAAGATATGAATTATGTCATTAAGTATAAGATGGCACAAGAAGATAGTGCTTTAAACATCTCTATGAAGTTACTAAAAGATAACGAAGTAGTATTAAGTAAAAACTATAAAATTGGTAAAAAAAATATCTATATGTTTGTTACACATACGATAGCTTATGACATAAATGAGTATATGGGTGAGCCATCTGTTGCGTGGATGAAGAGAAAAGTTATCTTTTCTCGAATCGTATCTCCAAGAAAAAGTGAAATCGTTATATCTGATTATACACTTACATATCAGCATACAGTTATAAAAGGTGGTTTTAACATTTTTCCAAAATGGGCTGATAAAAGTCAACATTCATTCTACTATACATCACTTGATCCAAAAATACCGACTTTGAAATTTGTAAATATTAAAACATCTAAGATTAAAAATATCATATCTTCTGATGGTATGATGATATGTTCTGATGTGAGCAATAATGGACAAAGATTACTTCTAACAATGGCAAAAGATGGTCAACCTGATATTTACATATATAATGTAAAATCAAAAAAGTACACAAAAGAGACTTCTTATAAAGGAATAGATGTTGGTGGACACTTTAAAGGTGAAAACAAAATTGTATTTATTTCAAACAGACTTGGGTATCCAAATGTTTTTTCTAAAAAAATAGGTACAAAAGAAGTAGAACAGATGGTGTACTATGGAAAAAGTAATTCAGCTTGTAGTGCTCATGGACAGTATATAGTTTATAAAGCAAGAGAAAGTTCAAATATGTTTAGTCAAAACAGCTTTAATCTTCATCTCATTTCAACCCAAACTGATTTTATTAGACGACTAACTGCAACAGGTATAAATGAGTTTCCAGAATTTTCTAAAGATGGAGATGCTATTCTTTTTATAAAGAATTATAAGTCCCAAAGTTCAATTGGTATTATAAGATTAAATCATAATAAAAACTATCTTTTTCCTCTTAAATATGGAAAATTACAGTCAATGGATTGGTAAATATAATTTTATTAACAAAATGAGTATTTTTTTAGGTATAATCATTTAATTTTAAAATCGAGGATTTAGATATGAAAAGTTTAGTACTTTCTGGTGTAGTTGCATCATTATTATTATTTAGTGGATGTAGCGATAAAGCTCCAGTTGTAGATCAAAAACCACAAGTAGCTCAAAAAGCTCAAGAAGTAACACCTGTTGCGAGTGAAACAGTTTCTACAGAGGATAGCTCAGTTAATTCTATAAGTCATGAGATGACTATAAAAGAACTTGAAACTCAATTGACATCAGTGTATTTCGATTTTGATAAATTTAATATTGATGCATCAATGCAAGATAAAGTTTCTGCAGATGCAGGTATAGTAAAAGGTAAAGCAGTTGCTTATAGTGTGAAGCTTGAGGGTAACTGTGATGAGTGGGGTAGTGATGAGTACAACTTTGCCTTAGGTTTAAAACGTGCAAATGCTGTTAAAAAATCATTAATTGCTGAAGGTGTAGCTGAGTCTCGTATCTCAATGGTAAGTTATGGTGAAAGTAATCCTGTATGTAGTGATAAAACGCAAGATTGTTGGTCTAAAAATCGTCGTGTAGATTTTTCACTTCTTCCATAAGCATATAGTACAATAAATGAAGCACACTGTTTTAGTTGCACTTATTGCAACGGCTGTGCCTCTAATCTTACCAGCTGCTGAACCTTCTGCGTTTGGTGCTGGAAATCTTAACAACTCTGAACCGTATGGTTTAACTTCAAATGAAAAAGTTATTTTACAAAATAAAAAAAGACTGCATAAAGTAGTCGTAAAAAGTAATAATCAAGCAAATGAAGTTGATTCACTCAGAGAGAGACTAGATGGTATACAGAGTATTATAGAAAACCTGAGTCGTAAGTCACACAACAATAAAGTGAGTTTAAAAAGATTAGAGACTCAAAACTTTGAAAATGTACACAATAATGATGAGTATTCTAAAAGATTGAGTGATGCTGTTGAGCTTAACTCGAAAAATCTTGATAGTACTGATAAAGTTATATCTGAGGTGTCTATGTTAATTAACACCATAGAAAAAAACTATGTCAGTAAAGAGGAATTTAATTTACTTATCAAAGATGTAAACAACTTTAAGGATTTAGTAGCAAAAGAGTTAAAAAGTAGAAGTCATGCAACTGCAAAGAAAAGCTCTAATAGTAGTGCAGACTTATATGATCAAGCAAAAAAATATTATAATAAAAAATATTATACTAAAGCGATTTCTAATTATGAAATTCTTATCAAGCGAAAATATAAGCCAGCATATGCACACTATATGATAGGTGAAATGAATTATAAAAGAAAAAATTATTCAAACGCTATCACGTATTTTAAAAAGAGTTCATCTCTTTATGCTAAAGCGTCATATATGCCCAATTTGATGTTACACACTGCAATATCAATGGACCAAACTGGGGATAAAGAACACGCTCAAGCATTTTATAATGCTGTTGTATCGAAATATCCAGGTACAAAAGAAGCTAAAGAAGCTAAAAAATATCTTGATTTATAAGAAGATTTAGACTCTCTTATTTAATATTTACAATATTATGATAAAATCGCGAAAATATAAAATAAAGGTCTAAAAATGGCAATAGAATCAAATCAAATCGTATCAATTGAATACGAAGTTAAAGATGGTGATAAAGTAGTAGATAGTAACATTGGTGGTGAGCCATTAGTATTTATGTTTGGTAAGGGTCAAATTATTCCAGGTTTAGAAAATGGAATTGTAAACATGGCTATTGGTGAAAAAGGAGATATCCTTGTAAATCCTACAGATGCTTATGGTGAGTACAATGCTGAAGCAACTCAAGAAGTTCCAGCTGATCAATTTGCTGGTATTGAGTTAGATTTAGGTATGACACTTTATGGTCAAGGTGAAGATGGTGGAACTGTTCAAGTAACTGTTAAAGAACTAAAAGGTGAAACTGTTGTGATTGATTTTAATCACCCATTAGCTGGAAAAGAGTTAATGTTTAGTGTTGCAATTAACAATATAAGAGATGCATCTGCTGAAGAAGCGATGACTGGTATTCCTGCTGAGAATAAGCAAGAAGAAGGCGAAAGCTGTGGTACAGGCTGTGGATGTCACTAAGTTTATAACTGCTTCAGATGCTTCAAAAAAAGCATTTAAAACAGCAACTCTTTTAAAAACTCTCAGCGTAAATGCTCTTATTATAGGAGAGTCTGGAGTTGGTAAAAAGAGTTTAGCTTCTTTTATACTCCCTGATGCATCTCTTATAGATGCATCAAACCACAAAGAACTTTTACAAATACTAGAAAGTTCAACTCAATTAATTATTACAAACATAGATGACTCTCCAAATTTAAAAGTATTGATAGAAATGATTATTGTAAAGCATGTAAGAGTGATTGCTACTTCTAATCAGTCTATAAATAATGAATATATTGATGAAATATTTAGTGTAAAATTTGATATTTTACCTCTTAGCCAAAGAGAAGAAGATGTTGAAAAGTTAATTGAAAAGTTTTCATCTGAAGCCTTGTTGTTGTTTGGTGAGAGTAGTAGCTTTGACGGTCATAGTTTAAACCCAGACTTAAGTCAAAATGCTAACTCTTTAAGAAGACAAGTTATGATAAACTATCTTTTACAAGACATACAAGATGTTGAGTTAATGGAGATTATCCAAAACTATATAAGTTCTAAACTTGGTTCAAATAATGATTATAAAAAATTTCTACATTTATATGAAGTTCCTCTCATTAGAGCAGGGCTTAAACAATTTAAATCACAGTTACAACTCTCTGATAAACTTGGTTTAAATAGAAATACCCTTAGAAAAAAAATAGCAGATAACAAAAATTACTTAGAAGGATAATATATGTCAAAAAAAATAGCGATGATCTTTGCAGGTCAAGGAAGTCAAACAGTAGGTATGGGAAAAGATTTTTATGACTCTTCAAAACTGGCAAGGGAAATGTTTGATAAAGCAGGCGATAGAATAGGTGTTGATTTTAAAGAAATAATTTTTGAAGAAAATGAAAAACTTGGTCAAACAGCATATACACAACCGGCAATTCTTTTAGTGCAAATGATAGCATATAAGCTTTTTCAAGCTGAGTGCCCAGATGTTAAAGCAGAACTATTTTTAGGACACTCTCTTGGTGAGTTTTCAGCTTTATGTGCAAGTGGGGCTATTGATTATGTAGATGCAGTAGAGCTTGTTCATAAACGCGGTTCTTTTATGCAATTGGCATGTGATGAGATAGAAGCTGGAATGATGGCCATTGTTGGTCTTGATGATGTAAGTGTTGAAAAAGTTTGTAATGATGCACAAGACGCCGGTAAAAAAGTATGGCCTGCTAATTATAATCAAGATGGACAACTTGTTGTTGCTGGCATGAAGGCGGATTTAGTTTCTTTAGAACAAACATTTAAAGATGCTGGTGCGAAGCGTGCTATCTTACTTAATATGTCTGTTGCATCACACTGTGATATTTTAGCACCTGCTCAAGAACCTCTAGCAGAGCTTATGGAAAAAATGGTAAGTGATGATTTTTCTGCACCAATTGTTTCGAATGTTACAACAAAGCCTTACTCTTGTAAAGCAGATGCAGTTTCTCTTTTAAAGGAACAGCTTGTTAAACCTGTAAAGTACAAACAATCAATCCTAGCAATTGCAGGAGATGTTGATATGGCAATAGAGTTTGGAAATGGTGTAGTTCTTAAAGGACTTAACCGTAGAATTGCAAAAGATTTAAAAACATTAAATATCTCAGATATGGCTTCTTTAGAGAAAGTCAAAGAGGAAGTTTGCGCATAATATGAGAGTAACGCTTGCTCAAATATCGCCTAAACTTAATCGTAGTAATTTAAGTGAGATAATTGATATAATAAATGAGTTTAAAGAAAAGAGCGATTTAATCGTCTTCCCTGAACTCTCTCTCAATGGCTACTTACTCCAAGATAAACTTTTTGAGGATGCTTATAGTATACAAGAACTAGAAATATTTAAAGACTTAAGTAAAGAGATTGATATTATAGTAGGTGTTGCCCTGCGAGATAAAGAACTATTTAGAAATGCAGCTCTCTGTTTTTCTGCTGGCTCTTTGGCTAGTAAACATTACAAAGTTCACCTTCCCAACTATGGCATGTTTGAAGAGGCTCGTTACTTTGAAGCTGGTGAAACTTTTGAAAGTTTTGTGTTAAATAATCAAAAAATTTCTATGTTAGTCTGTGAAGATTTATGGCACGAAACTGTACATGCAGACCTGATAAAAGAAAATCCTGATTTTATTATTGCCTTAGTTGCTTCTCCTGCTCGTGGATTTACTGATAGTGGCTTAGAGATAGAAGATAAATGGTTAGAGATTATAAAAATAGTGGCAAAAGAGTGTAGTGCAGAGCTTATTTTTGTAAATCGTGTTGGTTTTGAAGATGGCCTTGGTTTTTGGGGTGGTAGTTGCACGGTTGATAAAAATGGAAAAATACAAAACAGACTACCACATTATAAAAAAATAGTAAAAACATTTGAAGTATGAGGAATAAAATGAGTAAAATAGCAATAATGGGTGCAATGCCTGAAGAGATAGCTCCAATATTAGAAAAACTTGGTGAATATAAAACTACAGAGTATGCAGGTAATAAATACTATGAAGCAACTTATAATGGAGTAGAGTTAGTTATAGCATACTCTAAAATAGGTAAAGTATTTTCTACTCTAACTGCTGCAACAATGATAGAACATTTTGGAGCAAAAAAACTTCTTTTTTCTGGTGTGGCTGGAGCAATTTCTCCAAAATTAAAAGTAGGTGATTTGATTGTTGCTACTAAACTCTCTCAACATGATTTAGATATCACCGCGTTTGGACATCCTTTTGGTTATGTTCCAGAGGGTGCAGTCTATGTTGAAGCTGATAAGGAAATGATAGAACTTAGTAAAGCAGTGGCTTCAGAGATGGGCAAAAGTGTTGTTGAGGGTATCATTGCAACAGGTGACCAATTTGTAGCAAACGAAGAGAGAAAGAACTGGATAGGAAAAGAGTTTAATGCTGATGCTTTAGAGATGGAGGGTGCTAGTGTTGGAGTTGTTTGTGATGCTTTAGGTGTTCCTTTTTTCATTCTTCGTGCTATTAGTGATGCGGCTGATATGGATGCTAGTTTTTCTTTTGATGAGTTTTTGCAAACAAGTGCAGTAGAATCGGCTGAGTTTGTTATGAAAATGGTTGATAAGGTAATAAAAAGTTAATGAGCATTAAACTCTCTAAAAAAATCATGTCTAAACTTGGCAAAACAAATGCTGAATTTAAACTCATAGAAGAGGGAGATAAAATCCTTGTTGGTTTGAGTGGAGGAAAAGATTCTCTTACTTTAATTCATGCTATGAAAGAGCAACAACGACGAGCTCCTTTTGATTTTGAGTTTGTAGCTGTGACTATCTCTTATGGAATGGGTGAAGATTATAGTAAACTTACTGCTCATTGTAAAGCGTATGACATCCCTCATGTCGTGAAAGATACTTCTGTTTTTGATTTAGCAAAAGAGAAGATAAGAAAAAATTCATCTTCATGTAGTTTTTTTTCTCGTATGAGAAGAGGGTATTTGTACAGTATGGCACAAGAGCTTTCTTGTAATAAAGTAGCATTGGGTCATCATATGGATGATGCGGCTGAGAGTTTTTTTATGAACTTTATCTACAATGGACAGATGAGAAGTTTAGCTCCTAAGTACACAGCAGGGAATGGCTTAGTAGTTATAAGACCACTTATCCAGATGAGAGAGAGACAGTTGAGTGCTTTTGTACTTGAAAATGAGATTCACGCCATAGGTGATGAGTTATGTCCATCTATGCACTTTGAGGAGAAAATGCCACATGCAAGAGCTGATACTAAAATAATGTTAGCAAAGATGGAAAAAGATTTCCCATCACTATTCACAAGTCTAAACGCAGCCTTTAAAAATATATCTGTTGATAGTTTTTTTATGCAAGAAGATTAATCTTCATAAATTACGCTAGTTCCCGCAAGTAAATCATGCAGACTGCGTTTATCATCTCTAAACGCAACCATTAAAAAACCAATACCTAGTAAAAATGTAGAAGGAATATATCCTAGTGAACGAGTAATTGCTTGCTTATTATCTATATCATTATGTGTTTTAGAATCTACGATTTTGATATGGACAAACTTTTTCCCTGGAGTTGCTCCACGCCATTGTTTCCAAAAAAGTATGGTAACTATTAAAACTGCAACTTCAAAAAAGAGTTCCCATTTTAAAGAAGTTTTTGGTTGTGTATCAAGAGCATGAGTATTTCCACTTATTGCCATTTGTATATTTTGTTGGTATTGTGAAAAATCAAACCAGTTGCCATCACTTAAAAAGTAGATAACAATGGCGATAGGAAGAGCTAAAACAAGAGTATCTAAAAATGAAGCAACAAATCGAATCCAAAATCCTGCATATCTTACTTCATTCAAAGGGTTCATTACCTATACATGGTAGTTTGGTGCTTCTTGAGTAATGATTACATCATGTACATGTGACTCTTTTAAGCCAGCAGATGTAATCTGAACAAATTCAGATTTATCCCAAAACATCTCTATGCTTTGGCTTCCACAGTAACCCATTGATGAACGAAGACCACCCATCATTTGGTGAACAATCCCAGCTATAGAACCACGAAAAGGAACGCGACCTTCTATGCCCTCAGGAACAAGTTTATCAGCTGCCGTACCTTCTTGGAAATATCTGTCAGTTGAGCCTTTTTGCATCGCTCCAATACTTCCCATACCACGGTAAGATTTGTATTGACGACCTTGAAACATGATAGTATCACCTGGTGACTCTTCAGTTCCTGCTAAAAGTGAACCTGCCATGATGCAAGATGCACCAACAGCGAGTGCCTTAGCAATATCTCCCGAGTATTTTATCCCACCATCAGCGATAACAGGAACTCCATGTTTACGAGCAGCCTGCGCGCACTCATCAATGGCAGACATTTGAGGTACACCAACACCAGCAACGATTCTTGTAGTACAGATTGACCCTGGTCCTATGCCAACTTTTACAGCGTCAGCTCCAGCTTCAACAAGAGACTCTACCGCTTCTTTAGTTGCTATATTTCCTGCGATTACATCTACTTCCATAGTTTCTTTAATCTTTTTAACAGTATCTAAAATACCTTTTGAATGACCATGAGCAGAATCAAGAACAAGAACATCACAACCAGCATCTACTAAAGCTTTTGCACGATCTAATTGTCCAACACCAATGGCAGCACCTACTACAAGTCTTCCAAAAGCATCTTTGTTTGAGTGTGGGTACTCTATGCGTTTTTTGATATCTTTGATAGTGACAAGACCTTTTAAAAAACCTTCTTCATCAATTATAGGCAGTTTTTCAATCTTGTTTTTATGCATAATATCACCAGCTTCATCAAGTGAAATTCCTCTTTCTGCTGTGATGAGTGGCATAGGAGTCATAGTATCAGATGCTAGTTTTTTCATGTCTTTTTCAAATCTCATATCACGATTTGTTAAAATACCAAGGAGCTTGTTATGTCCATCAACAACTGGAACGCCAGAGATTTTATACTCTTTCATAAGTGCTTCAGCATCTGCTAAAGTTGCATCAGGATGTACAAATATTGGGTCAATAATTATCCCACTTTCACTTTTTTTCACTTTAGTAATTTGTTTGCATTGTGTTGCAATATCCATGTTCTTATGAATAATCCCAATACCACCAAGTCTTGCCATGGCAATAGCTGCACGATACTCTGTTACTGTGTCCATAGCAGCAGAAACCATGGGAATCTTAAGACTTATATTTTTAGTTAATTTTGTTTCTAGTGATACTTCTTTTGGAAGAACTTCGGAATATTGTGGTACTAAAAGTACATCTTCAAATGTTAGGGCTTTTTTACGAATTCTCATGTTTTATCCTTTGTAATTTATCTGTTTTTCTAAACTTAATGAACCATCAAATAGTGTTTGTTCATCATACGCTTTTGCAATGAGTTGCAGACCCACTGGCATGCCATCATTATTTTTCATAATAGGAAGTGAAAGGGCAGGTAATCCTGCAAGATTTACTGAAATTGTATAGATATCACTTAAGTACATATCCATAGGATTTTCTAGTTCACCAAACTTGTTTGCAACGGTTGGTGAAACTGGAGACAAAATTAAATCAACTTCTTCAAATATTTTTGCATAGGCATCTTTGATGATATTACGCGTTTTTTGTGCTTTTACATAGTAAGCTTCATAGTATCCACTTGAGAGTACAAAGTTACCAAGCAAAATTCGGCGTTTTACTTCATCGCCAAAACCATCACTTCGAGTATTTATGTAAGTCTCTTCAAGATTTTTACCCTCAACTCTGTTTCCATAACGAACGCCATCATAACGAGCAAGGTTTGTGGTAGCTTCTGCAGTTGCCGTGATATAGTAAGCAGAGATATCAAACTTTGCATCCATCATCTCTTTCTCAACTATGGTATGTCCAGCAGTTTTTAGGGCATCTATAGCTTTTTCGTAAGCATTTTTAACATCTTGACTAGCGTTTTTTATATATTCTGGTAAAATTGCAATCGTTAGTTTTTTCTCTGCGTTTAGATTTGGAGTGACTTTATCATCCATCTTTGCGTTTGTAGAATCTTTGGCATCACTTCCACTGATAATATCATATAAAATGGCTGCATCTTCTACATTTTGAGTCATTGGACCTATTTGGTCAAGACTTGAAGCGTAAGCACCTAAACCATAACGGCTTACTCTTCCATAAGTTGGTTTCATCCCAACAATACCACAAAACGCAGCAGGTTGACGGATACTTCCACCTGTATCACTTCCTAAAGCTGCAATAGCAAGACCAGCACCAACAGCAGCAGCAGAACCACCAGAACTTCCTCCTGGAACAGAGTCGCTACTATGAGGATTTTGAGTTTTACCATAGAAGCTAGATTCAGTAGTAGAACCCATGGCAAACTCATCCATATTTGTTCGACCAAATGGACTTAAACCAGCTTCACCCATCTTTTGTATAACAGTTGCATTATAAGGAGCGATGTAGCCTTGAAGAATCTTAGAACCAGAAGTAACAGACCAATCTTTTACTTGAATATTGTCTTTAATGGCGATAGGCACACCTTCACCAACACTATTTACATCTATATAAGCATTAAGCTCAGGACGAGCTTCTATCTTCGCTTTTAGGTCTTTTTTAAAAGTGTTTAATTCTTCTTTATTAAGAGTAAGTGCTTGTTTTAATGTAATCACTAAATTTCCTTATTTGAATTTTTTAACTGCTACTATACCTAGTGCAATCACAACAAAGATAATAGCTACACTAATACCAATAAAAGTGAATGACACAGGTTCACTAAAATTAGGCATTTACTACACTTTCACATCTTTTACATGTGCAATCAGCTTGTGTTGCTTGAAATTTCCAACATCTTGGACATTTATATGCTGTTGCTTTGCTGATAACAAAAGTATCTTCATCTACTTTAAAGCTTCCAAGTATCTCTTCATCTGGTTTGTCTTCAAATATTCCACTTACCACAAACCAATCCTCAGCATCAATAGCATTCATCTCAAGTGCTACTTTTGACTCAGTATAGATAACAAGCTCAAGCGTGCTTTTTATGATTTTATCTTTTTTAAGTTTATCAACCTCAGAACCAAAACCTTCACGAGCTTTAGTCATATAATCTGCATCAAATGAATTTCCATTTGTAACTAAAGCTTCATAAGTCATATCAAAGATAGACTCAGCTCCACCAGTTACAATAGCAGGTGCATTTTCTACTATCTCATCAGCTGTGTAAGTAATAACAGGAGCCATAAGAAGCAGGAGAGATTTTGTAATCATAGCAATTGCACTTTGACTTGATCTTCTTCTTTTAGAATCTTTTGCATTACAATAAAGATTATCTTTTGTCATGTCAATATACATTCCACTTAACTCATTTGCTATAAAGTTGTTAAGGGTACTCATACCATTTACAAAGTTGTACTCTGAAAATGCTTTATGCACTTCACCTAAAACATCAGCTGTGACATCAAGTATCCATTTGTCAAGTTCACCCATCTCTTCATAAGGAGTTAACTCTTCTAAGTCATTAATATTTGCGAGCATAATTCTAAAAGTATTTCTTAGTTTACGATAGTTTTCACTTATCTGTTTTAAGATTCCTTGAGAGATTTTTAAATCGCCTTGATAATCAGATGAAGCAACCCATAAACGAAGAATCTCACTTCCATACTCTTTTAGAACTTTATCAGGAGCGATAACATTGCCCTTAGATTTAGACATCTTTTCGCCCTTGTCATCTACTGTAAATCCATGAGTTAAAACACCTTTATATGGTGCTTTATGCTCAACTGCAGATGAGAGAAAAAGAGAAGATTGGAACCAACCACGATGTTGGTCACTTCCTTCTACATATAGGTCAGCAGGATACGATCCAGCATCATAGTTGCGAGATTTTAAAACAGAGTTCCATGTTGAACCACTATCAAACCATACATCTAAGATATCACTAACTTTTTCTACTTCGTCTGCTTTGTAGCCAGAACCAGGGTAAAGTAGATGCTCTGTGGGGAGTGAATACCAAGCATCACTTCCTTGCATTTCAAAAATCATAGCCACATAGTTGAGAACTTTTTCATCTAAGATAACTTCGCCAGTTGCTTTAACTCTAAAAAATGCGATAGGAACTCCCCAATCTCTTTGACGAGAGATACACCAGTCAGGACGATTTTCTACCATAGAGGTAAGACGATTACGACCAGTTTGTGGAACAAAAAGAGTTTTTTCTATCTCATCTAAAGCGATATTTCTAAGTGTTTTATCTTGACCTTCTGGTTTTTCATCTACTGAGATAAACCACTGTCTTGTTGCTCTATAGATAAGTGGTGTGTGTGAACGCCAACAGTGAGGATATGAGTGCATAAATTTACTTACTTGTAAAACTGCATCTCCCATAAGCTCTAAAATATCTTCATTTGATTTAAAGATATGACGACCTACAAAATCTTCTGGATTTGGAATAAGTTTATCACGAACAAGAGTGTTATCAAAACAACCAGTTTCATCAACAGGCATAATAACTTCAAGGTTATAAAGAAGTCCAACACGGTAATCATCTTCACCATGACCTGGAGCTGTATGAACACAACCTGTACCGTTTTCTATCAAAACATGTTCACCTAAAACAAGATGAGAATTTCTACCATTGAGTGGGTTAATAGCGTTGAGATTTTCTAACTCTTTTGCTTTAAATGTTTTAACAATAGTTCCACTTAAAACTTCACCCTCAACAAGTGAGTGTAAAAGAGCTTTAGCTACTATAAAACCATCACTTGTAAGTACATACTCTTCATCAGGATTAAGCGAGATACCACTGTTTGCAGGAATAGTCCATGGAGTAGTTGTCCAGATAACAGGAGCAGCTTTTCCTTTTATGTCTAACTTGGTTTTTGAAGTATCATCTAACTCAAATGCAACAAACATAGAGTAATCTTCTTTGTCTTCATACTCTACTTCAGCTTCAGCAAGTGCAGTTCTCTCAGCCCATGACCAAAAAACTGGTTTACTTCTTTCGATAAGAAGACCTTTTTTTGCAACAGAACATAAAGTACGATAGATATTTGCTTCAAATTTATAATCCATAGTTACATAAGGATTTTCCCAATCAGCTAAGATACCAAGTTGTTTAAATTCATCTCTTTGAATATCAACAAACTTAGCAGCATGAGTACGACAAAGTTTACGAATCTCGTGTGTCTCAAGAAGCTCTTTTTTCTTTTTTCCACCAAGTTTTTTTTCAACTTGTTGCTCGATAGGAAGACCATGACAGTCCCAACCTGGAGTAAAACGAACAGATTTTCCATCAAAATAGTTATGTTTTACAATAATGTCTTTTAAAACCTTGTTTAGTGCATGTCCTATATGAATATGTCCATTGGCATAAGGAGGTCCATCGTGAAGAGTAAAGCTAGGTGCATCTTTGCGATTTGCTTTCATCCTTTCGTAAACTTTCTTCTCGTACCAAGAAGCATAGCGTTTAGGTTCGTTGTTGATTAGGTTACCACGCATTGCAAACGCAGTTGTCGGTAAAAGTAGTGTATCTTTGTAGTCCATATAAGCCTCAAAATATTATAAAAGTTTTGCATTATATCTTTTAAGTGTTTAAAAGCTAATAAAAGTGTTATAATGATAAAAATATTTATTAAGGCATATTAGTCATGAAGCTGCATATTATCTTTATAGGAAATAAATTTGTATATAACAAAACTTTAAACGAGTATGTTATGAGGAAAATCGAGCAAAAAATTGATTTTATAGACTCGATTGTCTACTTTAAAGAGAGTGATAATTCTCTGTTTCTTTATCTCCAAGAGGAACTTAATTCTGACAATAAAATCATCATCGTGACTACAAAACAAAATTTTTCTACTATTGGTAAATTAATCTGTACTGCTACAAATGATAATCAAGTGCTTAAAAATGGCATCTTAATTCCTCAAAACTCAACACTTTTTCAAGATGGAACTTATCTGCTTGAGCATGAAAATGCAATGGTAAATGTACTTCAAGTAGATGAAGGACAAGAGATACCTGAAGTTCTGATGTTTGATAATGATTCTAGTGTTACCTTTCATGTGTTTGAAGAAGACAAAGAAACAACAATAGCAATCCTCAACCCAATAGCACAGACTTATGATGTAAGTATTGATGTTTCCCAAGAAGTAAGTGGATGGTTGAGTGTACATGCTTCATGTAATAAGTATGGAAATATAACAAAGTTTACAGATGCAGCAAAAAAATTACTCCAAAAAAGTTTAATTGTGACACCAAATATAGTAGCTCATGTGATAGAAAGATTGACACTAGCACAAAAAAAGGTAACTTTTGCGGAGAGCTGTACTGGTGGATTGCTTGCTTACTATTTTACAAAAAATAATGGTACATCAAACATACTAGAAGGTTCTTTAGTAACTTACTCAAATGCTTTAAAAGAGAATTGGTTAGCTGTTTCGCATGATATTTTACAAGAGTATGGAGCTGTAAGTGCTGAGGTTGTGAGTGAGATGAGTGATGGGGCATTAAATGTAAGTGATGCCGATTACGCTTTATCCATCAGTGGTATAGCAGGAGAGGGTGGAGGAACCCAGCTAAAGCCTGTAGGAACTGTCTACATAGGAGTAAGAACAAAAAATAGTTCAAAAGAAGAGCATCTACTTTTTAGTGGTGATAGAAATTACATACAAGATCAAAGTGCCATGTATGCGATAAAAATGTTGCTTTTGAGTGATAAAGAACTGTTTTTTTAAATTTATCGAAAATTATCTTGACATATCAGGTCTATTTGTCTATAATTTCGACCTCTTAACAATAAGAGGCAAATGTCTTGTTAGCTCAGCTGGTAGAGCACGTCACTTTTAATGATGTGGCCGATGGTTCGAATCCATCACAGGACACCATTTTAAACTAAAATAAATAATAATACGATTTTTTCTTAATCTAAGTGAAAAATTTATGAAGCATAGTCTACTATGTGAATAATTTTTTAATGAAGAATATGGAATAAGATGTAATTTTTTCTTAATCAAGGCAAAAACTTATGAAGCATACTGATAGTATGTGAATAATTTTTTAACGAAGAGTAAGGAATAAATTTGCGGTGGTAGTTCAGCTGGTTAGAATACCTGCCTGTCACGCAGGGGGTCGTGGGTT
>JASFZD010000087.1:0-6212 GCA_045046645.1 Sulfurimonas sp.
TATAAACTAAAGTGAGCAAATGAGCTGGTTAGATTTTTTTCAAACTACACAAACACTAAAACATACCTTTGGTCGAGGAGTAAACGCAAGTATCTCCAAAAATGAAGAAGAGCTTTTTCTCAAATCTTCTGAAGCCTTTGAGAAAAAAGATATCTTAAACGCATATGAACTTTTTTTTGAATCTTTAGTCAACTTTACAAATGACAAAGCCAACAATAACATCACATACACAAGAATCAAAGAAGAACTACACTTCACCATCTATCAAGGTTGTGCGAAAATAAAAGGCAAAATTACAAAAAAAAACTTATATGCTGAGGCAATCCTTGTTAAAAAAGCAAATGCCAATGTAGCATTAAAACGCTATATACTTGAGAGAAATTATCAACTAACTTATGCTTACTACTTTACAAATAATGAAAACATTATGTTAAAACTCTGTTATGACAACATTACTATGAGCCCACAAAAAATATTTTTTCCACTTAGAGAAATAGCCCTAAACGCAGACTATGACAAAGAACATATAAAAAGTGAATTTGCTGATATAAGACTTGAAGATGTAGCACATGTAAAATCTTTAGAAAAAGATGAAGCACAAATAAAATATGATTATCTACATAAATGGATAAAAGAAGTAGAAGATAAAGTTTCGATGTTACCATCAAATGATAATGCTTCTATGCAAGCCTTCCTTTATCTTAATCTTCTTTTTAAAATCGACTATCTTCTTGTTCCAAAGTATATGATTTCTCAAAAACTAAGTAAAAATATTTTAGAATATTTTGCACAAGACAGTTCAAATATAGAATCCAAAAATGAAGAACTCAAAAGCTTTACAGAGAAACTAAAAGAGATAGATTACGAAGAATTTAACAAAAACTTTTATAATGCTAACTATACTTTTAATCCAACAGAAAAATCATCTTATGAAGACATCATTACATTTATCAATGAATCATTGAGTAAAATCAGATGGTACAAAAACAACCGATATAATCAAATCATACCAACTATCTACAAATATATCGCATTTTACACACTATATAATTATGGTTTAAATCCAGTTTTAAGAGAACTCTTTCATCTCTTAGTAGAAGTACAAAATCCAGAATTTTTTAAAAAGCTTGATTATAAAACACTCTATAACAAAGAGACAAATACCTTTAAAACAAAGCTTATTAACACAAAAGTAGATGATATAATCACAAACTATCAGAGTAGATTTAAAGCTTTAGAGAGTTTTAGTGCAGAGCTAAACTTTAGTTCACTCAATGAATTTAGCAACAGTTTTTATCAACAAATCCAAAATCTAAATTTTGAGGAAATATAATGAATACTCAACTGATATTAGATAAATACATTGATAACATTATTCAAGTAATGACTCCTTATGGCTTTGGAACTGGTTTTATTATAGAAGATTTAATCATTACAAACTCCCATGTTGTGAGTGGACTCAAAGATGTAGTGATTAGCTCCAAAATACTAAAACGCACCATCGCACAAGTTGTTTATGATGATCCATATTATGACCTTGCATTTATACATTATGACTTTTTAAAACCTAAAATAGCTCTTGAGCTAACCAATAAAACTGTGGAGGATGGTGATACGACCATAGCTATCGGTCATCCTTATGGTCTTAACTACACTGTAACTGAAGGGATTGTATCTCGTGCTTCAAGACTCCAAGATGATTTAGAATATATACAGATAGATGCAGCTATAAACCCTGGAAATAGTGGTGGTCCACTTTTAAATAGTAATGGTGAAGTAATAGGCATAAACACTTTTATTATTCAAAATGCTAACAATTTAGGCTTTTCACTGCCATATTTTTACATGCAAGAAGCTATTGATATATTTAAAGAAAAAAAACTTGATAATATCATAAAATGTCCCTCATGTAAAAACCTTATAGATGAAAAAAACATTAAAAAAGATTACTGCCCTGAGTGTGGAGTAAAACTAGAAGTTGCAAGACTCAGACGAAAAGGATACAAACCAACAGGAGCGACGAAACTCTTAGAAAGCATCCTCACTTCACTGCATGTAAATGTAACGCTTGCAAGAAGAAGTCAATCAACATGGAGGATAGATGAAGGCAGTGCCCGTATAGATATAAACTACTACGAAAACGGTATCATCATAGGTGATTCAAAATTATGTGCAATACCGAGTCAAAACATAGATAAAGCTTACGACTATTTATTACAAGAGAACGAAAAACTCTCTTATCTGCAATTTTCAATCAATGAAAACAGTATCTACATATCATATCTTATAGTAGACTCTTCATTAACAGAAGTTGAAGGTAAGGTTGCTGTCAAAAGGCTCATAAAATACGCCAATAAATACGATGATATTTTAATAAATAAATTTGGTGCTATAAAACAAAAAAAAGATGAAGAGGATTAATATGTCAAAATTTTTACCATTTAAGTGTGACTTAGATAACTTTATAAAAGAGTTAGAAACAAGATTAGAGAAAAATAATACGAAGGTAGAACTCTTACTCAATCAAAAGAGTAAAACCTATAAAAACTTTGTAAAACCATTGCAGATGATGGAGGAGAATTTAGATCAATTTTTCACTCCCCTTTCTCATCTTAACTCTGTGAACAATTCTGATAAAACGCAAGATATTTATACACAAAGTCTTCCAATTATCACGGAATACTCTACAAAGTTATCTCAAAATATAAATATTTACAATACTTACAAAGAGATACTAAAAACTGAAAAAGATTCTCTTAATGTAGAACAAAATAGAGTTTTAGAACTAAATATTCAACACTTTGAGCTTAGTGGTGCACATTTAGATGAAAAAACAAAAAAAAGACTTCAAGAGATAAATATAAAACTAAGCGAACTTTCAAATAATTTTTCTCAAAATCTACTTGATGCTACCAATGCTTATGAAAAAATCATAACAGATGAAAAAGATGTTGAGGGAATCCCTCAAAGTGATAAAGAAAATGCAAGATATGAAGAAAACGGAATTGTAAAATATAAATTTACTCTACAAATGCCATCATACATAGCTTATATGACTTATGGGCAAAACGCAGCTATACGCGAAGAGTTATATCGTGCTTATGTTACTCGTGCTCCACAAAATGCAGCTATTATTGATGAGCTTTTGAGCCTTAAAAATGAGATGAGTATTTTACTTGGATTTAAAAACTTTGCTCAGTATTCAATCGCTTCAAAAATGGCAACAGATGAAAAAAGTGTTATTAACTTTTTAGATAGACTCATCAAAAACTCTAAAAATCAAGCAAAAAAAGAACTTGACGAGTTACAAAAAAGTGCACCTAAAAAACTAGAGAGTTTTGACACTGCGTTTTACTCAGAGATACTTAAAAAAGAGCAATACGATATAGATGAAGAGGAGTATCGTCCCTACTTTGAACAGAGAAGTGTTGTTGATGGTATGTTTAACTTTTTAAGCAAACTTTTCGGCATAACATTTGAAAAAGTTGAAGAAACTTTATGGGATAAAAAAGCATTTTCATACAATCTATGGATAGGGGATAAGCTAAAAGCTAGACTCTATCTTGATTTGGAAGCAAGAAAAACAAAAAGAGGTGGTGCGTGGATGCATAACTGGCAAACACATTGTCTTAATGAACAGGGAGAAGAACAACTTGCTTCTGCGTTTATAGTATGTAATTTTCCAAGTTCTAGTGACACTAATCCTTCTCTTTTGCGACATGATGATGTAGTCACACTCTTTCATGAGATGGGACATGCTATTCATCATATACTAAGTGGTGTAAATGAAAATGAAGTAAGTGGTGTTAATGGTGTAGAGTGGGATGCGGTAGAGTTTCCATCACAATTTTTAGAAAACTTTGCCTATGAACCCCAAGTGCTAAAACTCTTTGCTTCTCATTATAAAACAGGAGAAGTTATCTCTAATATTATGATAGAAAAACTTGTAAGAAGCAAAAACTTTTTATCTGCTATGGGAATGTTAAGACAGTTAGAGTTTTCGTTATTTGATTTTAAACTCCATTCAAAAGTATATCAAAAAGATGAAGTTCAAAGTCTATTAAACAGTATCAGAGAAGAAACAGCACTTATAAAAACACCTGAGTATAATAAATTTCAAAATGGTTTTGCTCATATATTTGCAGGTGGTTATGCTGCTGGATATTATAGCTATAAATGGGCAGAAGTTTTAAGTGCTGATGTTTTTTTAACTGTAGTTGATGAAGGAATATTTAACTCAAAAACAGCAAAAAAATATCGTGATATTATTTTAAATGGTGGTGGTTCAAAAAGCATGGAAGTTCTTTTTCATGAGCTTATGAATCGAGATACTGACACAGATAAACTACTTCGTTTAAATGGCATACAATAATGAAACTAGCCTCTGTTTTATTATTACTTAGCACCTTAGTATTTGGAGAAACTAACTTGAAGATAGCAACTTATAATGTAGAAAATCTTTTTGATTTGCAAAAAAATGGTCATGAATATACAGAGTACATACCAAATACGCTGGCTAATTGGAACAAAAAAACATACAAGATTAAACTAAAAAATATAGCAAAAGTCATAAAAGATATAAACGCAGATATTATCGCTCTTCAAGAGATAGAATCACTTCAAGCGCTTAAAGATTTAAGGTATACACTTAAAGAAGCTGGACTTTATTATCAATATTTCAAAATTGCAAATCGAAAAAATACAACAATTAAAGTAGCAATTTTAAGCAAAATACCATTTGTTTACGCCAAAGAACTAATGGTTACTTCAAGTTATAAATATAGAAATATATTAGAAGTAAAATATAAAATCAACAATCAATCTTTATACCTTTTTGTAAACCATTGGAAGTCAAAATCTGGACCAGAAAGCAGAAGAATAGTTTCAGCAAAAGTTCTAAGAAAAAGGATTAAAGAGCTGGGAAAAGATAAAAATAT
Organism: Sulfurimonas sp.; assembly: GCA_045046645.1. GTDB lineage: Bacteria > Campylobacterota > Campylobacteria > Campylobacterales > Sulfurimonadaceae > Sulfurimonas. The sequence goes on from JASFZD010000087.1 coordinate 4,938, forward strand.
TGTTCTTCTAGGTGATTTTAATTCAGACTATGAAGAGTATAAACTCTTTAAACGCAAGCGTAAACATAATGACACTAATGGTAGAACAGGCATCAATGATGTACTCCATACTAAATATCAAGCTAGTAAAGCATCGGATGTAAGATATAATGAAAAATATCTCTACAACCTATGGTATGACACAAACAAAAATGAAAGATATAGTTATATTTATCGAGGTAAAAAAGAAGCTATGGATAGTATAATTATTTCGCAATCTTTACTTAAAAACAGTGGAATAATGTATAAACATGACTCTATAAAAGCATTTAAAGATGATTATATTTTTAAAGGTAAAAACATTTATAGATGGAAGATGAGCTGGAGAAAACCGCGTAAACATAAAGGAAAAGGTTATTCAGATCACTTAGCTGTTATAGCAAACTTTGTTGTGGAGTAAGACACCAATCAATAACTTGTATATTGTGTTCTTTCAAATAATTATTGGTTTTTGAAAAAGGTTTTGAACCAAAAAAACCCCTATAAGCTGATAAAGGTGAAGGATGAGCAGATTTTAATATACAATGCTTATTCTCATCAATCAACTTCTCTTTTTTTTGAGATGGTTTACCCCATAGTATAAATACAATATTTTCATTTTTATCTGATATTTTTTTTATTATTGCATCAGTAAAAATCTCCCAACCTTTATCTTTATGGGAATTTGGCTTCGATTCTTCAACAGTTAACACACTATTTATAAGTAGAACACCTTGCTCTACCCATTTTGTTAAATTTCCATTAGCAGGTGTAGCACAATGAATGTCATCGACTAATTCTTTATAAATATTTTTGAGTGATGGAGGCACCTTGCAACTATCACAAACAGAAAAAGCTAAACCATTTGCTTGATTAAGTCCATGATAAGGGTCTTGACCAATAATTACAACTTTTAATTCACTTAGTTTGAGTAAATTAAAAGCTCTAAATATATTATCATATTGGGGAAATATAGTACTATTTTTGTATTCATCTTCTATAAATTGTTTTAAAGAGATAAAATAATCCTTTTTAAATTCATTGCTAAATAGCTCAGCCCAATCATCATTTAAAAGCATAAAAATCCTATTTTTTGCATAAGTATATAATATTAGTAATAATAAAGGAGTAAATTAAAAAGTATATGTGATTAAGTAAAAAGACAAACTAGGCAACGACCTACATTCCCACAAATGAAATCTGCAGTATTATCAGCGATGAGGGGCTTAGCTTCTGGGTTCGGAATGGGACCAGGCG
>JASFZD010000088.1:0-4801 GCA_045046645.1 Sulfurimonas sp.
TTCTACTCATCTTCTTACCCTCACTTTTATGCTCTTATTTTAGCTGTTTTTAAATAATATTTTTGAAAAAGTTGTTTGTTTTTTCTGGGGCAGTATAACTTATGGAATACCTGAATTAAACAAAAACCAAAGAGAAAATATCAAAAACTCTAAAAGAGTTTGTGTTCCAGGTTGTCATGCAACTGGTTTTATAATGGCAATGAATCCATTGATTGAAAATAATATTATTTCAAAAAAACAAAAGCTTATTTGTCATTCAATAACTGGATATAGTGGCGGAGGAAAAGGTTTAATAGATATCTATGAAGCAGATGAAAATAAAGATAAATTTCAAAGTCAAAGACCTTATGCTCTAAAATTAGACCATAAACATTTACCTGAAATGAAATATATTTTAGGACTTGATACACCACCATTATTTACACCAAGTGTTGGAGATTTTAATCAAGGTATGTTAGTAATGTCATATTTAATAAAAGATGAATTACTTCAAAATGTATCAAAAAATGATATTTTAAAACTATACCAAGAATATTATAAAAATGAATCATTTGTAGAAATTATTGAAGATGATATTCAATATCTTGACGAAGGTTTTTTAGATGCAATGAAATGCAATAACACAAATCGTATTGAAATATCAGTATATGAAAATGAAGATTATATAGTCATAATATCAAGATTAGATAATTTAGGAAAAGGTGCATCTGGTGCAGCAGTTCAGAATATGAACATAATGCTTGGATTGGATGAAGAATTAGGCTTGCAACACTAAAAGCTATAACAAATCGTAGTAGCCAATAAGTAGCCTCACGGCGACTTATTGGCTATACTTAACCGTTATACATCCACATCAACTAATATAAAGATTGAAAACTACACACCAGTGAGTGAATCTCCACTTTTTAAATCAATAATTTAGAGACTTTTAATACTTGGTTTTTAAACAGTTAAGAATTTAACTCTTTTTGCTTAAAAGCCACCCCTTCAAAAGCTGTTTTTACATGCGTGATTTGACCACTAATCTCAGGTTCTTCAAACTTTAATCCTTGAGGTACTTCTTGTGAATGAAGTTGTACGGCAGTTTGTTTAAAGTTTGGTTCACCAGATTTTGGACAGAAGCTATCGTTTGTTAATCTATTTACTAGTTGTGTATTAAAATGAAAAGGTATAAAAATATTACCATCTCGTACACTTTGTGTTACACGAACTACAACATTTTCTACTCGTCCTCTTGCACTTGAGATTGCTATCCTATCGCCACTTTTTACTTTTAGTTTCAGAGCGTCTTTGGGATTTAAATCTACCCATGCTTCTGGTGCAAGCTTATCAAGAATCTCAATATCTCTTGTTTTTGTACGAGTATGCCACTGTTCTACTGTTCTACCCGTGTTAAGTATGGCTGGAAATGCAGAAGAAATTGGTTCTGCCATAGGAAACCAATCAGCACAGATAAATTTTGCTTTTTCATCTTTTGTTGTAAATGGCATATCTGGAGTATAGAGTCTTTTAGTTCCTAGTGGATTTTTTTCATTACAAGGCCACTGAATGCCACCATGCTCTTCAAGGAGTTCATAAGTGATGCCAGAGTAATCACACAACTGCCCTTTACTTACCTTTTTCCACTCATCAAAAGCATCTTTTGGTGAAGTCCAACCAGAAAATAACATCTCATGAACTCCATCAAATTCTTTTGAAAACTCAGTAATAATATCAAAGTCACTCTTTGCATTACCAATAGGCTCAACCGCTTTATTTGCACGGTTACATCGTCTTTCACTATTAGTATAAGTTCCCTCTTTTTCTCCCCAAGTAGCCGCTGCAAATACAACATCAGCTATCTCGGCAGTGTCGCCTAAAAAAGCATCTTGAACTACAAGTAAATCAAGCTTAGCAAAAGTAGAACGCAGTTTTTCTTGGTTTACAAAACTTACAAGAGGGTTAGTCGCTACTATCCAAAGTGCTTTTATCTCGCCTCTATCTATCGCATCAATAATCTCTGCATATTTATAACCACGCTCACGAGGGATAATCTCTTCATTTACATCTATAATCTTTGCATACTCTTTAAGTGCTTTTTCATCTCCATAAGCACGATAACCTGGCAAGCTTGAAGTAAAACCTGTTTCACGAGTTCCCATAGCATTGCATTGACCAGTAATACTAAATGGACCAGCACCCTCACGACCAATTTGCCCTGTTAAAAGGTGTAGGTTTATAATGGCACTTACAGTATCTGTTCCCATAAAAGACTGATTTACTCCCATAGTCCATGCTGAAAGAACAGCATCTTGTGCAACAAATTGGCGTGCTAATTCATAGAGAGTTTTTACATCTATACCTGTAATATTTGCCACCTCTTGAGGAGGATAATTTTGAAGATGTTTTTTAAGCTCTTTGTAGCCATTAGTATTGGCTTTTATATAGCCTTCATCTTCCCAACCCTGCTCCATCACGATATAAGCTAAACCATTATAAAGTGCTAAGTCTGTTCTAGGCTTTATGGGTATGTACATATCTGCAAGTTGTGAAGTTTTTGAAGCTCTAGGGTCTATCACTATTACTTTTTTAGTAGATTTTTTGTTTTTATTTAGGTGAAGTGTAAGTATGGGATGATTATCTGCAATATTTGCACCTATAAGGAAAATAGTATCTGCTTTTTGAAAATCTTCATAAGAACCAACTGGACCATCATTTCCTAAAGATTGCTTATAACCCGCTACAGCTGAAGCCATACAAAGCGTAGTATTTCCATCATAATTATTAGTTTTTAGTCCTAGTTGGACAAACTTTCCAAGAGTATAAAACTCTTCTGTTAAAAGTTGCCCCGTCCCAATCACACTTACAGCTTTCTCACCATAAGTTTTGCCGATTCGTTTAAACTCATCTGCTACTTTTGTATAAGATTCATCCCAAGTGCTTACTTCAAGCTTCCCATTGCGTTTTATAAGAGGATTGAGAATACGATTGGAGGAGTTAATCATCTGATGCTCACTCAAACCTTTTGGACATAAAGTTCCCATGTTTACATCATGTTTAGGATTACCCTTAGTATAAACCGCTTTACCATCCTTCACCCCAATGTAGAGTCCACACCCTACACCACAGTATCCACAAGTAGAAAACACCCATTTATCAGGCTTTTTCTCATCACTAATCATTCCAAACATTTCATCATGTGAGAGTTTATACTTCTCTGCCTTGATATCAAACCCTAAAAAATCTTTTAATTTACTTATCATCGTTGTTTCCCTACAAAAAATCCACCTGCCATTCCAAGAGGAACGACTGTACTAAAAAATAAAAATCTATCTGCTAACTCACTACTTAAAACACTTAAAAGCGATATGCCTAAGATGCTTAAAGAGAAAATAGGCGATGTGTTTATAAACACAAGTGCTAAAAGAGGTAAAATGATTCCACCTACGCCAAGAGATGCAAAACGATGGTTACGCACTTTTTTAAAGTTTTCGTTGAGCAGTCTTTTTGAGCGTTGAAGTTGATAGCTGTTTTCTTCTATGGAATCTAAACCTCTTAAATCTTCATAACTAAAGAAAAGCTGTGCTAAAGCACCCAACATTCCAAGTGTTACAAGAGGTGTGATTACTTCATGTATACTCATTATCCCACTTACAAATGCAAGTAAAAATGCTCCTATATATGCCACGCCAAAAAACTTAAGATTTGTTGTAAATCTATCCCATGAAGGGCGTGCTTTTATACGGTAAATCATACTTTGAGCATAGATTCCATAGATACCTACTGCTAAAGTTATAGCCTCTACTCCTAAACGCACAAATGCAGAAAACTCAAAAAAGTAAGTAGCTACTACTAAGGTCATAAGTCCTGTAAAAACTCCTAAAGCTAAAGCTTCACGAGAGAGCCAAGATGTTTTGATATTTTTCATAGCAGTTAGAGCCAAAAATGGACGACCCAGGTGAAGTGCTGAAAGAGGTAAACCAAGTGCAGCAGGGAGCATAACTAAAAGTGCCATTATCCAGTTTACCGATGTAAAACCAAATAGACTCATCACATCACCTAAAAAGAGTGCTACAAAACCACCTAAAGATATCTGCGTTAGAACAGTCATAAAGACTAAAGGTAGTTCAGAATGAGCAGGTTTTAATATATGCTCATCCATCTCTTTCATCTGCTCTGGTAAATTATCTGGTAATGTATAACGAGTAGTTGAGTTTGTAATTCTCGCATCTGCTAAGAGTGGCATGTTTGCTTTTTCATCAATATCTCGCGCTAACCACTCTTCTACATTTACAGCTTCTATCTCTATAGCTCCTGATGGACATGACTGAACACATGCCGGACTTTGACCAACATCTAAACGCTCATGACACATATGACATTTAGTAACTATCTTCCTCTCTTGGTGAAAAACAGGAACTCCATAAGGACAGTTCCATGTACAGTATTGACACCCTATACAAGTATCATCATCATGCACAACTATACCAGTTTCGGCTATTTTTATATATGATTCTGTTGGGCAACCTATCAAGCAAGCAGGGTCTACACAATGATTACAACTCATAGAGTTTAGCATCTGAGTAAACGCAGGAAATTCACCACCCTCAAGCTCTCCAACACGACGCCATTTTATATCTGCTGGATTATTGTTTTGTTCATTACAAGCTACTTCACAACAGCGGCACCCGACACAAGCAACTGCGTCAAAGTGAAATCTATACTGCTCACCCTCTTTGAGTTTTGGTATATCTATAGAATAATTACCACACTGTGAGCCTGTATCAGCTTTGTGGTCTATGAAACTCTCTAATGGTGTTTG
>JASFZD010000089.1:0-10109 GCA_045046645.1 Sulfurimonas sp.
AAAAAATCATTGAGTTTATCCCGATACCGATACTCATCTACAATGAAAATGGTGAAATTCTATTTTTAAACAAAATCTTTAGAGATAATACTGGCTATGGACTCAAAGAAATTAATAATACTGACACATTGATAAAGAAACTTTTTCCTAGTGAAAGTGATGAAAGAATTTATGCACTCAAAGATTACTATAAAAATCCACTTAAAACAAGCGAGGTACAAGAGCACATCTTTACAACAAAAAACTCTCAAAGAATGTCTGTTCTTTTAAATGCAGCCTCTTTGGATACACCAAAACAAAGTGCACAAAAAGTTTTTATCATTGCGATGATAGATGTGACTGACATCAAAGACAAAGAAGAACTTATGATGGCACAATCTCGTCAAGCTGCCATGGGAGAAATGCTCAGCATGATAGCACACCAATGGAGACAACCACTCAGCGTTATATCTATGGTTGCCAATGGCATTCAAGTAGATATAGATTTAGAAAATGAGATAACTACTGAAGCTTTAGAGGATATGACAAGCACTATAGGAACACAAACAGCCTATTTATCAAATACGATAGATGATTTTAGAAACTTCTTTAAGCCTGATACTAACAGAGAAGAGACAAGTATAGCGAGTACGCTTAAGCAGATTACAACTTTGATTCAAAAATCACTCGAGAGCAACAACATAAGATTGGAACTTCCATCAAGTAATGATGTTATAATCCTAACCTATACACATCAACTAATCCAAGTTTTAATCAATATAATAAACAATGCTAAAGATGCACTTATTGAGAAAAAATCAAATGATAGTTTCATTAAAATAGACTATAAAAAAGAAAAAGATGAGCTTATCTTGTCAATCTGTGATAACGCAGGAGGTATCGATGATTCTATCAAAGATAAACTCGGTCAAGCTTATGTAAGTACTAAGTCTAAAAATGGAACTGGTCTAGGACTCTATATGTCTATTGTTATAGTTCAAAAACATCTCAAAGGAAGACTTTACTGGGAGAGTGATAATAAAGGCTCTTGCTTTTATGTTGCACTTCCTTTGACTAAAAAGTAGTGCTACTACCGATATAAAGCTTATACATCCCTAAGTCTTTAACATAGATAGTTTGTGTGAGATTGGCATCCGCAGACTTTATCTTTATAAAACCCTCTTTGTGTCGTCTTACTTTTTGTATCTCTTCAAGTCCTATGGCTCTAGTCTTTTGCTTTAGATATTCACTTTTAACACTGCCAACACTAACTCCTTGATAATTTTTAATAAAGACTAAATGCTGGTTGAGTGCTTCTTTGATAATGTACTCTTTACATTTTGTATTTCTATACTTTTTAAAAATCTTTTGTGCTTCTTCAAATGCAGTATCTACTTTTATTTTTAAGTTTTTTATCTTTTGGGTACGAAGCTGTTCTTCTTCTAAAGCTAATCTTATTCTCTCTTCTTGGGTTCTTTTTTTCTCTTGAAGAAACTTTTTTTGTATCTCTTGGAATTTATAGTTTTTAAACTCCTGACTTATAGCACGCTTACTTATCTTAAGCTCTAAGTTTTTATCTTCAAGTTTATCTATTTCAAGTTTAAAATAAATAGCAAAAATTAAAAGCATTAAACCCAAAATGACAAACAAAAAGTTTTTGATAGACATTACTCTTCCTCACTTCTAATCGAAAGCACTCTTCTTGGTTTTAGCCCAAGTTTTACTATGTTTTGAGCACGCTTGATAACATTCCCTCTTCCTGTACTCAATCTATTCATAGAGGTGTCGTATGAGTCTTGAGCTTTTTGAATATGTACTCCAACTTTTTTCATCTCATCTACAAAAAGAACAAGTTTTTCATACATCGCTTCTGCTTCATCAGCGATTTTAAGAGCGTGTTCTTCTTGTCTTTGTGTTCTCCAGATATGTTCTATCGTTCTAAGTGTCACTAAAAGTGTAGAGGGGGAAACTACCAAAATATTGTTTTCATATGCCTGTTTAAAAAACTCACCATCTTGTTCAAGTGCTAAAAGAAAAGCACCTTCAATAGGCATAAACAAAAGTACGAAATCAAGAGTGTTAACACCCTCAAGTTTTTCATACTTTTTCGCACTTAACTCTTTTATGTGGTTAAATATACTAGCAATATGCTCTTTTAGAGCCTGCGTTTTATCTTGTGGATTCTCTGCGTTTACAAATCGTTCATACGCAACAAGAGAAACTTTTGAGTCAATGATAATATCTCTCTCTTGAGGCATATGGATGATAACATCTGGTCTATAACTCTTGCCCTCTTGGGACTTAAGTGTTGCTTGAAGTTCATACTCTACTCCACTTCTTAGACCTGATTGTTCAAGAATTCGCTCTAAAACCATCTCTCCCCAGTTTCCCTGCGTTTTGTTTTCTCCTTTAAGTGCATTTGTAAGGTTTATCGCATCTTGTGAGAGTTGAGAGTTCATTTCCTTTAAACGCAGTAGTTCATCTTTGAGTAAAAATGTATCTTTTGCTTGAGTATTAAACTGCTCTTTTGCTTCTTTTGAAAAACTTGTAATCTGTTCGCGAAAAGGTTTAAGCAAAAGTTCTAGCTGTTCTTTATTTGAAGAAGAGAACTGTTTTGATTTATCTTCAAATATTTTATTGGCTAAGATTTTAAACTCATTTGAGAGTTCATTTTTTGCTTCTTTAATTGTAGTCAGTTTTTCACTAGATGATTTCATCTCATTTTTATAGCGTGTATCTAAGATAGCGTGTTTTATTTCTAAGTTATTTCGCGCCTCTTCTAACTCCTTATTCTCTGATTCTAAGCTTGATAATTTAGAGTTTCTATCTTCTAATATTTCCAAAGTAATTTTATTGATATCTTTTTGTTTGAGATATAAAAAGAGTGTTAATAAAAAAAGCAAAAATCCCACCACTGCCAAAATCATATATAAATCAAACTGCATACACTCTCCTATGAATTAAGTAATAAGATTATACTCTTTATTTTTTAACAATTAAGTTTTTATAACATTATGAAATATCATAACTATTCATTTAGTAGCATTATAAACTTAAGTAATTAGAAATATATATAACTTTAATATTATAACAGCAAGTTTTAGATATAATTCCACTTATATTTCAGGGAGAAGGTATCGAGCCTTCATGCGAGGTAATCTTGTATCATCTCCTTGTATAAAAGGATAATGATGCAAGAAAATGCACAAACAGAAAATACAAACGAAGAACCTACTGTCACATTTGATGATTTAGGTCTAAGAAAAGAGATACTTCAAAGTGTCAAATATGCTGGTTTTAAAGTACCTTCACCAATTCAAGAAAAAGCAATTCCTGTTGTTTTAGCAGGTCGTGACATGGTTGGTCAAGCACATACTGGAACAGGAAAAACAGCTGCGTTTGCACTCCCTGCACTTTCAAACATGAAAGTAGATGGTAGTGTTGAGATGTTAGTTATAACACCAACTCGTGAGCTTGCAACGCAAGTAAGTGATGAGATATTTAAGTACGGTCGTAACTTAGGTGTTAAAACTGTTACAGTTTATGGCGGTAGTTCATATAAACGACAACTAGACCTTATCAATCGTGGTGCTAGTGTCGTTGTAGCAACACCAGGTCGTCTTTTAGATATACTTAAACGAGACATGGTAAACAACTTTGCACCTACAACAGTCGTTCTCGATGAAGCTGATGAGATGCTTGATATGGGATTTTTAGATGATATCAATGAAATCTTTTCTTACCTTCCAACTAAGCGTCAAACACTACTTTTCTCAGCTACTATGCCAGCACCTATTAAAACACTAGCAAGTAAAATATTAGAAAAACCAGAGTTTATTTCTATCACTAAAGGTGAAACTACAAATAAAGATATTGAACAACTTTATTATGTTATTGATGAACATGAAAGAGATGATGCGATTATCCGTCTTATGGATTCTGAAACAACTAAAAAAGCAGTTGTATTTTGTAGAACCAAAAGTGAAGTGGATAGACTAAGTAATGTACTCTCAAACGCAGGTTACTTAGCAAATGGTCTACACGGAGATATGGAACAACGACAAAGAGAAACAGTTATCAAAGGTTTTAAAGCAAATTCTGTAAAAGTTTTAGTAGCCACTGATGTTGCTGCTCGTGGTATTCATGTTGACAATATCTCTCATGTGTTTAACTACCATATCCCGTTTGATCCTGAATCTTATGTTCACCGTATCGGTAGAACTGGTCGTGCTGGAACGAAGGGTAAAGCTATCACTCTTTTAACTCCATTAGAGTTTAAAGAACTACAGCGTATCAAACAAAAAGTCGGTACTTCTATGGGGCATGCTTTTGTTCCAAGTAAAAATGATTTAAGAGTTTCAACTATTGATAATATGGTTAAAACAATCGAGGAACAACATATCTATGATGAAGCACATAAGGTTTTAGATAGATTAAAAGAAGACATCGATGAAGAGACTATTATGTACAAATTAATCTCTATGATTTTAGATAAACAAGATATCAAAGGTCCTAGTAATATTGGTATCCCTGCTGATAAACTTGATGATATTTTAGCTCGTGCTGCAAAACGAGGCGGTGGAAACAGTCGTGGTCGTGGCGGTTATCGTGGAAATAAAAATCGTTCAGGTGGCGGTGGAAACAGAAATAACTCTGGTGGTGGTTACCGTGGAAATCGTGATGGTGGAAGCCGTGATGGTGGAAATCGTAATCGTTCAGGGGGAAGAAGCTCTGGTGGCTACAGAGGTAACAAAGACTAAACTCTCTTATAAAAGAGAGTTTAGCAACTCAAAACAAACTCACGCTAACTTCATACACTTTTCAAAAACTTCTTAAAAAACTTATGTTATCATACAAGAAAGGATTTTTTATGCACATGCTTATATATGAAGATAATGATATTTATATAGAAAAAGAAGAGAGTGAAATCCCATGGGTAAAAATTTTCACAAAAGAACCTTATAAAGAGCTAGGTGACCTCCCTGAATTGCTAAGAGTGAAACTGTGGGATGTTTATGATATTGTTGAAAGAGAGATGAAAGCCTACTATAAACCTACAAAAATCAACATGGCATCTTTTGCCAATATGCTTCCAAGAGTACACATTCATGTTATGGCACGCTTTGAAAATGATAGTTACTTTCCAAATTCTATGTGGGGAGAAAAATTACGAGAAGTTGATTTGAACCTGCCTCAAGAAGAGGAGTTTCATAAGAGAGTTTTTAATAGTTTAAATAATAAATATACGGAAATTATTTAATAGGTGAAAAAGGAACTAAGGCACTTCCCCATGTAAGTCCACCACCAAAAGCATCAAGTAGCATCAACTCACCCTTTTTAAGCTTTCCTGACTCATAAATATCATTGATAGCCATAGGAATAGAAGCTCCTGAAGTATTGCCATATTTTTCAACTGTTAAAACAACTTGTTTATCTTTCATATTTAGAGCAGTACCAACAGCTTTGATAATGCGTAAATTAGCTTGATGTGGTACAAAATGTTTTATTTCTTCACTAGCAATATTATTGTGTGCTAAAATCTCTTTTACATCTTTAGTTAAAGTACGAACAGCAACTTTAAAAGTTTCATTTCCCTTCATCTGCATGTAGCATCCAGCAGTTTCACCTTCAAGTGCATCATGTTGTGAACCACTTCCCCCATTTGGAGTCATTAGAAGATCAGCATAGTCACCATCTGCAGCAGTATGAATATCTAAGATAGCTTCATCTTTGTTGTCAGTTGCACTAATTACAGCGGCACCAGCACCATCTCCAAAGAGAATACATGTACCTCTATCAGTAAAATCTGTAATAGCCGATAATTTTTCAGCACCTATCACTAGTACATTTTTTTTCATACCAGATTCTATAAATGCTTTTGCAACACTTAAAGAGTAGATAAAACCTGTACAAGCTGCACTAATATCAAATGCCATAGGAGTATTAAGACCTAAGTTACTAGAGATAAGTGTAGCTGTTGCAGGCATGTTGAAGTAATCTGGAGATATAGTTCCACAAACTACTAAATCAATATCTTCTTTAGCCACACCACTCCGCTCGATTGCCAACTCTGCAGCTTTTGTACCCATATCACTTGTCTTCTCATCTTTTGCAGCAATACGACGCTCTTTAATGCCAGTGCGTTTAAAAATCCACTCATCTGATGTGTCAACCATATTGCTTAAATCGTCATTAGTTAATATCTTCTGGGGAACATAAGCCCCTATAGAACGAAATGCAGCATAATTCATTTTAAGATTCCTTTTGTTTTAAAACTTCAAGACGAGAAATAATATGTTCATTGACACCAGTATCTACATAAGCAATAGCTTGATAAATAGCATTTTCTATGGCTCTAGGATTACTTTTACCATGACCTACTATCGCACAACCTTTTATACCAATAAGTGGAGCTCCACCTACTTCAGCATAATCAATCTGTTTTTTTAGAAGTTTAAATACTTTTCTCATAAGAAGAGCACCAGTGATAGATATAGGCGATTTTCTAATATACTCTTTAATCAATGAACTAATTGTTGATGCAACACCTTCGCTTGCTTTAAGCACTAAGTTTCCAACAAAACCATCACAAGTAATTACATCACAAGAGCCATTAAAGATATCACTACCTTCAACATTTCCTTTAAAGCCTTTATAACCTTCAAGAATTTTATAAGTTGCTTTTGTAACTTCATTCCCTTTTGATTCTTCTTCACCGTTTGCTAAAAGTCCTATACTTGGGGTTTTTATGCCGAGTAAATCTTCCGCATAACAGCCACCCATCACAGCAAATTGTGCTAAGTGTTCAGGTTTTGAGTCAACATTTGCACCCACATCTAAAACAATAGAGTTTTTACCTGTTTTAGTTGGCATTAGCGTAACAAGTGCTGGGCGTAATACACCTTTAAGACGGCCAAGTCTCAATGTTGCGAGCGTCATCGTTGCTCCACTATGACCAGCTGAAACAACACCATCAGCTTCACCGTTTCTTACAAGATCGATTGCTTTGTAAATCGTACTCTCTTTTCTTTTAACAGCATCAGTCGCATGATCACTCATAGCAATCACATCATCAGTATCAATTATAGAAATCTTAGCTCTATAACTCTTTGGTAACAAAGGTAAAATTTCTGATTTTTTTCCTACTAAAATAGGGATGAAGCGTTTTTTCTTAAGAGCGATTACACAGCCCTTAACGATAGGGGCAGGACCAAAGTCTCCACCCATTGCATCAATGGCAATTTTGACCATTGCCATCGACTATTTATACTCGCCAGTTGTTGGGTTAAGGTGGTGAGGTAACTTATAAGTTCCGTCTTCACATTTAACAGGTTTTGCTAGAGTGATTTTATAGTGAGTTCTTCTTTTCGCTGAACGCGAATGAGATACTCGTCTCTTAGGTACTGCCATTTTTTTTCCTTTATATCAATTTTATTTTATTTATGTCACTTATTTACAATTTTCGCAACTATGATAGTCACTTTTGATGAGTTCTATCTCAGATGCTAAAAGCTCTTGGATATTTACACTCTCATCTAAAGATTCAACAACATCTAAATCGACACTATTATCATCTTCATATATACCATCTGAAATGAAAAATTCTATATCTTCATCTACAAAAAGTTCAAATTCTTCTGCACAAATATCACAAGACTTTATTAACGAACCGCTAAGTTTAGCCTTGAGCAAAATTAATTTACCTGAATGATACTCTAAATAACCTTTAAAAATTATTTCATTAGATTTTACTTCAAAATCTAATGGTGTTTTTGTAATTTTTCTTAGTAATATTTTCACGATAAAAATATATTAAGAAAGTTCTCTTTGTGAAAAGAAAAATGCAATTTCAATAGCTGCATTTTCAACAGAATCACTTCCGTGAACTGCGTTTGCATCTATATTTTCAGCAAAGTCTGCACGGATAGTTCCAGCTTCTGCTTCTTTAGGATTAGTAGCACCCATTAAATCACGGTTAATTTGCATAGCATTTTCACCTTCTAAAACTGAAACAACAACAGGACCACTGATCATAAAATCAACTAAGTCATTAAAAAAAGGACGCTCAGCGTGAACTGCATAAAATGCTTCTGCATCACCACGAGAAAGTTGCATTTTTCTTGTAGCTGCTAGCTTAAGACCTTTGCTTTCAAATCTGTCTAAAATTTTGCCTATAACACCTTTTGCAACTGCATCTGGTTTGATTATTGATAGTGTTCTTTCCATCAAATCTCCTCTGAAAATATAAAATTAGAGTGGAATTATATCCAAGTAAAGATTGTTTCTTGTTTAAAAGTTAATTTTTTTTAGTGATTTAGTAAAAAATAAGTTATTTTACTCATAAAAGAACAAAGCACCAAGAGGTGCTTTTGTTTAGAAAGACTATTCTACAACTGGTTCTTTATTAGAACGTTGGTCGTCTGTGATGTCTTCTCTGTGCTCTGAGCTTTCACCAACAGCATCCCAAGTAATACAACCCTCAGTAGGACAAGCAGTAGCACAAGCTGGTTCATCGTGATGTCCAACACACTCTACACATTTGTCACCATATACATAGTAAATTTCTTCACCAGATGGATTATCATCCTCATCCACGATTGCTTCTACTGGACATTCATCTATACATGCACCACAGTTGATACAAGTATCATTAATAATTACTGCCATTTTCTTCTCCTAAATTTTTGATAATGTACTATACACTTTACTTTTTTAAATCTAGCTAAAAGTTCTATTTTAGAGCTAAATATGTGTAAAAGTTACACATACTCAGTAAAAACATTAAAGACCTAAATAGCTCTTAATTTCTGCTACTCTTGTTGTTTGTTCCCAAGTAAAGTTTGCATCTTCGCGACCAAAGTGACCATAAGCCGCAGTTTGTCTATATCTTGGTTTGAGTAAATCTAACTCTTTAATAATTCCCGCAGGACTTAAGTCAAATAGCTCTTTTACACATGCTTCTATCTTATCCTCTTCAACTTTACCAGTTGAGTGAGTATCAACCATAATAGAAACAGGTTGAACAACACCAATAGCGTAAGCAATTTGGATTGTTGCTTTATCACAAGCACCAGAAGCTACAAGATTTTTTGCAACATATCTTGCTGCATACGCTGCACTTCTATCCACTTTAGTTGGATCTTTTCCAGAAAATGCTCCACCACCATGAGGACAGCTACCACCATAGGTATCAACAATAATCTTACGACCTGTAAGACCTGCATCACCTTGTGGTCCACCGATTACAAATTTACCAGTTGGATTAATGTGAAAAATTGTATCATCATTCATCATATCTGCTGGGATAACATGTTTAATAACTTCTTCTAACATATCATGATGAATTTGTTCTTGAGAAATCCCATCATGGTGTTGCGTTGAGATAACTACTGTATCTACTGAAACTGGTTTATCTCCAACATACTTCACACTTATTTGCGCTTTACCATCAGGACGAAGATAAGGGACTATCCCCTCTTTACGAACTAATGCCAATCTTTGCGTTAAACGGTGTGCTAAATGGATAGGAAGAGGCATCAAAACATCTGTTTCACGACATGCGTAACCAAACATTAAACCTTGATCACCTGCTCCAATATCGCCATTTGCTTGGTCGACACCTTGATTTATATCAGGTGATTGCTCACCAATTCCATTTAGAACGGCTGCTGCTCTATAGTCAAAACCATAGTTTGCATCTGTATATCCAATCTCTTGAATAACTTTTCTAGCAATCTCTTGCATAGGGGCATAAGCCGTCGTTTTCAGTTCGCCTGCAATTACACAAAAACCATTTGAAACTAAAGTTTCACAAGCAACGCGTGCTTTAGGGTCTTTTTCAATAATATAATCCAGAATTGCATCACTGATTTGATCTGCCATCTTATCAGGGTGCCCTTCTGTTACAGACTCTGAAGTAAATATATACTCTTTTGTCATCGATTTTTCCTTATTGAGATATGAAGTCTTGCCTCATAAATCGAGAAAATTATAGCCAAATATTCTGTTATTTACTTTTCTTACCGATATACTTATAAGTGCCTGACCATAATAAATGACATATTTAACAACATTTAAAAGGTTTAGATTCAAGGCGAACTTTGTTTGGCGATGCGAGCATCGTTAAATGA
>JASFZD010000090.1:0-11622 GCA_045046645.1 Sulfurimonas sp.
GTAGTTATAAATAAAAAAAGTCCAAACTCAAAAGAGTTGGACTTTGAGGAAATTGTTTTAGACTAACCTAAATAAGGGTTAGCGTAAAGAGCGATTAATGCGATTACTAGTGCATAAATAACTTGTGCTTCGATCATTGCAAGAGCGATGAACATTGTAGTCATTAGTTTAGCACCTAAACCTGGGTTACGTGCTGTACCAGCGATAGTTGCAGCAGCAGTACTACCCATACCTATAGCTCCACCAAGAGCAGCAAAACCGATAGCGATACCAGCAGCGATCATTGAGTAAGCTTTAATAGTTTGGTTAGCAACCTCACCGTCATTAGCCATTGCAGCAGTTGCAAGAGCTAGCATTAAAAATAGAACTTTTTTCATAAGTTTCTCCATATGTAATTATTACAATATTTTTCGGATAGCGTAACCTCATTGTTACATGAAGCAACCCACACATAAATGCTAGGATTTCCCTACTAAAAATTGATACACGAATTATATAAGAAATATGCTAAATATTCTCTTATCCACGACCTAAAGATATTTTATTGCCCTTAAATTCTAAGATTTCTACTGTTATTTTTTCGCCTTCACTTAAAACATCGCTTACTTTATCAACTCTTTTATCTGAGATTTTAGAGATATGTAAAAGTCCATCAGTTCCATCAGGTAGTTCAACAAATGCACCAAAGTCAACTATTCTTTTTACTGTCCCTTCGTATTTATCACCGACTTCATACTTGATTTTAGCTACTTTTGGAGTGTTTACGATTCCCTCTATATGATCACGAGCACCAGCAACACCCGTTTTGTTTTTACCCGTAATCTTGACTTTACCATCTTTTTTGTCGATATCAATAGCAACTTCAAACTTCTCAATCATCTCACGGATAGTTTTACCAGCTTGCCCAATTACTTCACCTATAAAACTTGGATCTATATGAAAGAAATCAACGCTTGGAAGAACTCCATCATTAAACTCTATATTTTTTTGGGCTTCTAGCATAATGTCAATGATGTGTGAACGACCCTCTTTGGCTTGATAAAGTGCTTCTTTTAAAACATTTAAACTCACTCCACCTAGTTTGATATCCATCTGCATTGCAGTGATACCATCTTTTGAACCAGTTACTTTAAAGTCCATATCTCCATCATGGTCTTCTAAACCCATAATATCTGAAAGGATAGCGTATTTATCTCCATCACTAACCATACCCATAGCAATTCCAGCGATAGTGTCACTTGTCTCAATATCTGCAGCTTTTAGTGCCATATATCCACCACAAACTGTAGCCATAGAAGAAGAACCATTGCTCTCAAGTATTTCAGAGACTAAACGAATAGTTTGTCCATCTAAGTTCATGGTAGGTGCTAAGGCTCTTTTCGCCAAATTTCCATGACCTAGTTCACGGCGTTTTGTTCCCATGATAGGACTCGCTTCACCAACACTAAAACCGGGAAAGTTGTAATGAACCATAAAATTTTCATTTTGAGTGCCATTATCTGTAAGTGATTCAAACATTTGAGCGTCTTTTGGTCCACCCATAGTGAGAACAACAAGAGCCTGCGTTTGCCCCCGCGTAAAGAGACATGATGAGTGTGCATTAGGAAGAACATTTGTATCAATAGTGATAGGTCTTACTTGGGTAAGTGCTCTGCCATCTGCACGAACTCTTTCATCTAAGATTTGTTTTCTTACTTGCTCTCGTTTAACATTGTTTATGGCATCTTTAAGTTGAACTTCTTCCTCTGCTTCTGTCCACTCTAGTTTGGTAGTTAAAATGTTTTTTCTTAGTTGTCTAAGTGCTGTAGAGCGTTCTGATTTCGCCATTTTCCCTATAGCATTTTTGATATCGCCCATATGATTTTCTTTAACATATGTAATCATCTCTTCATTACTTACATGTGCTTTTAAATCTAGTGGAAGAGCTGCTTTTTTAAGTGTACTAAACGCAGCTTCATATTTTGCATTGGCAGAGAAAAGCTCAGACTCTGTTTTTTCAAACACTTCTATAAGCTCATCCTCTCCCATTGCATTTGAAACATGAGAAGTAAGCACTGCACCTGTCATAGTCGGATCAATCATAGGATCAATAATCATATCATTCATCTCAACTTGAGTTGAACCAAATGAACGCATCTCAATCATAAGAAGATCCTCTTTTGTTCCTGAGAGATAAAGATCAAGAGTTGAGCTTTTAAGCTGTGAGAGAGTAGGATTTAAAACTAAGTCACCATCGATTTTAGCAGCTCTTACTGCACTTACAGAAACATTGATATCAATATCTGAAGTGAAAAGTGCTGCTGAGGCTGCGTTTAGTGCTAACACTTGTAAGTCTGATTCGCTATCTGCAGAAAATACCATAATAGTAACCTGTGTAGGATGTCCAAAACCTTTAGGAAAGAGAGGACGAAGAGAACGATCAACTATGCGAGAAGTTAAAGTTTCAAAATCACTTGGTTTTGTTTCTCGTTTAAAAAATCCACCAGGAATCTTACCAGCTGCATATGTTTTTTCTATGTACTGAACGGTAAGAGGTAAAAAATCATCTTTTACTATCTCTGTTTCATCGATAACAACCGTTGCTAGGATAACTGTCTTACCTGATTTTAACCATGCGTTTCCATTTGCTTGAGCAGCAACATCTCCAAAAGAGTAAGACTCTTCTCTGTTTTGTAACTCTAAACTTACATCATATTTCATTTTTATTCCTCTAATAATTTTTCTATCTTTTCATCTTCTATATCTTCAAATTCTTTATAATAGAGTGATGTTTCTACATAATCATCAATATCATAAAGAAAGTATATATCATCAACAAATGATTCTAAAAGCTCTAGAACATCACTTGGTAAAACTGCAACAGCAATATAAACAGCCTTTGGTTTCATACTTAAAATGGTTTTAAGTGCTGTCATAAACTTTGAACCAGTTTCACTGCCCTCATCAACTAAAAGCACAACCTCATTTTCCATGGATGGAAAATGTCGCCCTTTTCTATACTGATAGACATAACTTAAAATATCTTCTTCATGTTTTCGGTGGGCTTCACCGTAAATATAATCGTATTGTATCTCAAATGCAGAAACTAATGCTTCGTTGATTACTATCTCTTCATGCTCACTTACTCTTGCTACCTCACATTCACTGTTGTTTGGTGCCATTATAGCTTCACTAAAGATAAAGTCCAACTTGTTTTTTAGTTTCCCTCTGATACGATAAGCTAAATCAAGACCACCTTTAGAAACACCAATAATATTCCAAGATTCATCTTTTAGTTTTTGCATAGGAATCACATCTAAGAGTTTCTTGGCAGCATCTTGGCGATTTTTGAGTATGTTTTTATATTTTTGCAACTGTTTCTCCTACTGAGTTTGACCAGGAAGTTTATATACAAAAGCAGAAGAGTTCGCGCTAGGTTGCATAAATGGTTTAAGTGTGATAGTAAAGTATATATATTTGTCATAGACTGATGCTGGTTGTCCACTTGCATCAAGGATTGGTCTGTTATCTTCCGCATATTTGATACCAAATTCCCAACATCGTTTTTTATATAAAAAACCAATTTCCATATTCTTTTTTTCTTGAAGTTCCATATCGTAGTTGTATCTAAAGTCATACGAATAATGTTTATTGTAGGTATAACGCAGAGAAGAAGTTAAGTAACTAGTGTAAGTGTGAGTGTCAGTTGTTTTAATATAAAGATCTCTGTATAGATGTGAAAGTGCTAGATTTATCCCATAATCAGCATAGGCGATTCTGTTGATTGCTTTTGTAAAGATTGCATTATCGTAGTTATAAAAAAGATTATTATAATAACTTAATGTGTCTGTGATTTTATAGTCTAACTCATTTTCTAAATCTCCATATTTATTATCTACACTACTATCAATAATATTTTGAGATAATCTATGATAAAGAATTTGTTTAGCTGAAGAATCATAAATGTATTGTATGAAATCTAATTGAGTTGCATTTTCTACATCTGTAATATTATAATATTCACATTCTGGTGTAGTACTATTGACGGGATCACTACAGAATTCTTTATAATCTTGGTAAAATCCATTTTTTGACTCAAATCCATTGTGAGTATAGGTAACTCCAAAAGATATGACATGCGTAATCTCTTCGTAAGCTTTTGTGAGTTGTGTTGATGCTGATAGTGTATGATAATTTTTCACTGTATAGCCATTATCATATTCTGTATTTAATGTTTGGTCTGATTCACTACCTGTAAATTGTGAATGTTGTCCAGATAAATTTGCAGTATATGAAAGATTTAAAAACTCATCAAACATATCAGTTTGAAGAGTGATAGGTAAATTAATATTTGTTTGTAAAACTTTTTTATCTTTTTCTCTTTGTATATTATTGCTTTGAATATCTAGAGAATAGAGAACATGGTCTTGCAAAAAAGTATTTAAATAGTTGTGATATTGAAGCGTAGGTAGTTTTTGTGGAGTACCTTTGTTGCTTGAGAGTGTTAAATCTTGATAATACTTGAAATAGGCACCAAAATAGTGATTATTAGTGTTGTAAAACATATTGATTCTAGATAAAACTTGTGTAGCTGTTGATTGGTTTATCGACTGGTTAGAAGATAGGTTGATATAATCAACATCATTCATATGGTTTAAATCTACATAGAGTCCAGATTGTCCTTGCAGGTTTGTGCCAAACCATTGATTGATAACATCTCTGTTGTCATAGTTAAAGTTAAATCCAAAATGAGAATCATTGAGCAAGTTGTTTTCTTTAAAGTAAGTCTCTTTTTCTTTAAAATAACCCATTTTAAATTCACCACGCGAGACTCTTGAATCAAGAAATCTAAATTTTGAGTAGATACCACTTCCTCTACTTGTCCGTACTTGTGGATTCAACTCTAAATCCCACCAATCCTGCTCTGCAATGTAAATAGGTTGTTCATAGAAAAAACCTTCTGTAGATGAAATTCCAAAAGCTGGTTTTAATAAACCTGTGCGTCTCTTTGTATCCAAAGAATAACCAAACCAAGGTGTGTAAAAGATAGGGATATCATGTATGTAAATTCTTGCATTATAAAGGTTTAGCCACATAGAATCAGCATTATAGTCAGAAGAACTAAAGTCCATTGTCCACAGTGGGTCAAGCGGATCACATCCACTTGTTGTTCCAGAAGTGATATCTAAATCTTTATCTTTAGCTCTCCCCTCACTAGCACTCATCCAAACTTTAGACTTTGTATCTAGCATGTAAAAAGGCTTAAACAGCTTTTCTTTTTTTTTAATATTTAGCTTTGCGTAAGAACCGATAACTTTTGCTTTTTTATCATTATTGACTACTATGTTGTCAAAGAGTTCTAAGTCTCCTGTGTCTCTGTTATAAATGGCTTTTTTGGCTGTAAGAAAATAGCTTTTATAAACAACAGTGACACCATCTGTTGCCTTGACAATATTGTCCGTACTTGTCATATTTGAAGAGTATATCTCAACCTTGTCTGCGGCAAAAAGTGATACAACTAAAAGTAATAAAAGAGGAATTAATTTAAGCATCTACGACCAATGTTTTTGCTGTTTTATCATGCCATGTTTGACGAGATGCTTGCATCATACCCCACAAAAATCCTAAGTAAAAAAACATTTCACTTATAACACGGAAAATAGCACGATTAAGTGAGTTTAAAACATTTGGATTACTTAGTGTATGAATCTCAATAACTTTTATCTTCATTATGAGTTTACCGATTGATGCTCCATACTGCATAACGAAAAATGCTTGATAGATGATTTTAAGAAACATATATTCAAAGACGAAACTGTTAGTTACATAGATAAGCTCTTGCATGTCTGTAGCATTTTCAAATTTATCCCACAAAGCTATGATAACCAATAAGGAGAGTAATAGTTCATCGATAACAAAAGCAGTTGCACGCTTTGATATTGATGCAAGAGTTAAGTTTTCGCGATGTAGTGTGTTTTGTAGTGTTTCGTCCAAAGTTGCTTATCCTAAAGTGCTTGGTAAGCGATGTCTGTTCTGATATGTTTGCCAGCAAAATGAACTTGCCCACATCTAAGATATGCTCTGTCTCTAGCTTGTTTAATATTATCACCTAAGCCAACACAAACTAAAACTCTACCACCATCAGCATATAAAACATCATCTTCCATACTAACACCAGCAAAAGAGATATGCGTGTTTTGTTTAATCTCATCATGCTTAACTTCATCTAAGATAATTTGGGCAGGAGTTGAAGAACTATATGGATAATTTCCACTTGCCATAACTACACCAACAGCAAATTGCTTAGAAAATTCTACTTTTATTTCACTGAGTCTATTTGTAGATGCTTTTAAAAACATATCTGAAACACTTGATGTCATAAGAGGCATAAGTATTTCACACTCTGGGTCGCCAAAACGCACATTAAACTCTAAAGTAATTGGTTCACCATTAACAACCATTATGCCTATAAATAAGACACCCTCAAAAGGTGCATTTTCTTTTTTCATTCCATCAAGTGTTGGGCGGATAACTCTATCTCGTACTTTTTGGTAAAGTTCTTCATCTACTAAAGGAGTTGGAGCGTAAGCACCCATTCCTCCTGTATTTGGTCCTTCGTCTTGGTTTAAAAGGCGTTTATGGTCTTGTGCAGCTGGTAAAAGAATATAATCTTCACCATCACAAACCGCAAACATAGAAAGCTCATATCCATCTAAGAACTCTTCAACAATGACTTTAAGTCCTGCATCTCCAAAACTTTCCCCACTTAGCATCTCACTAATAGCGATTTTTGCTTCGTCATGGTTTTGGGCGATGATAACACCTTTACCACCACAAAGCCCATCAGCTTTTACAACGATAGGAGCAGTTAGAGTGTCTGTAAATTTGAAAGCATCTTCTATGGAGTCAGTTTCTATGTATCTTGCAGTTGGAATATTGTATTTTGCTAAAAAGTTTTTCATATAAACTTTTGAGCCTTCAAGTTGTGCTGCCTCTTTGCTTGGTCCAAAGATAGTCAAACCTTTTGCTTTAAAGATATTAACAACTCCATCAACAAGTGGTGCTTCTGGACCTACGATAGTGAGTTCAATCTGGTTTTGGATTGCAAACGCAGCTAACTCTTCATAATCTTTAATATCAAGATTTGTACCTAGGTCGTTTGTAGCCCCATTTCCTGGTTGAAAAAATAGTTCATGTTCTTCTTTTTCATTTTTTATAGCTCTTGCGATAGAGTATTCACGACCACCACTACCTAAAATCAAAATCTTCATTAATACTCCATGTAATTGTAAAAAATAAATATACTTCCTTTATGGCACCATGTTATGACATAAAAGAAATATATTGAAAAAGTGCTAAAATAACAATAGCCCAGTAAGCCGTTTCGCATTTGGCTTGGTTCTAAAAGCCGAATTTGGGTGAAGAGAGAACTATCTAACGGCGACATTATCTCGACAGAGTTAACATATCTCAAGTGATAACATCGACACACGATAATCCTACTAGTTCACAATTTGAATATGTAGAACCCTCATTGGTGCGATTATTCGAACTAACCAGACTATTAGTAATATTATACAAAAATATTACTTGATTTAGTTTTAGCTATTGATTATGAGGAGTAGTTTGTTTTATTAAAGTGTGCAATATCAGTAAAAAGACTAGTTAGAGAATCATCAAGAGTAGATGAAAAACTCTTTGAGTTTCCTCTTGGACCTTTTTCACATTCGTATTCAAATGCAGCAGCACTTTCACAAACATTATAGGCTCCTATATTGAGTGACACATCTTTAATTTTTTTGAGCATAGCTCTCGCTTCTTTAAATTGCTCTTGAATACATAAATTGTTGAGTTTTTGTGTTGAAGATTCATACATGACTTTAAAATTATCAAGGAGTCTTATATATAATTCTTTATCATCTTTACATCGTTCCAAACCTGCTTGAATACTTAAATTTTCATATTCTTCTTTTTTTGCTAAAGAGGTAGTTGTTTCGAGTGTGTTGCCTAGAGAAACAGTCTGGAGTGTATCGTAGATTTTATTATAAAAGATATCAATAATAATTGGTTTTGTAATATGCCCTTGCATACCTGATTTTAATGCTTGTTGAATGGATTCTTTCATTACATCAGCAGTAAAAGCTAAAATACTAATTGAGTTGTATTTTTGGTGTTTTCTTATCTGTTTTGTAGCCTCATACCCATTCATAATAGGCATATTTATATCCATGAGAATAAGATCAAATTTAACATCTTTACTAATTAAATAAACTGCTTCTTTTCCATTTTCAACAAAGGTAAGTTCAATACCGGTGCCTTTTAGCAAGCCTTGGATAATTTTATGGTTAAGAGTATTGTCTTCTGCCACTAAAATCTTTTTGCTATGGAGTGTTTTTAGTTTATCTTTAGGATTTATTTTTTCACTCTTATTACTTTTTTCACTTCTTGCTGCATAAAGTTCTGTAATGACATTTAAGATACTTTGTTGCGTGAACGGAGTTTTAAGATAAGCAGATATTGTCAACTCTTTTAAAATATTTTCACTTAAGCTATTATGTAACTCACTCAGTATTACAATTTTTGGATGTTTTTTTTCTTTGTTATAAAAATTTTGAAGCTTACTTATAGCAAGTTTTGTAAGTTTGTTTTGGTTAATAATAACAATGTCAAAATCAAAATCATTTCCTAGTGCAACTTCTTCAAAAGAGGGGATAGAATGGGTTGTATACTTAAAGTATCTAAAAGCTTGAATAAGGGAAATGACATTTTTGTTTATGGAGTCAACAAGCAATATTTTCTTTTCAAGTAACTCCACAGATGGAAGTCTATACTGCCTCTTATCCTTGGAGTCTTTAAGAGAAAAAGGAATAGTGAAGATAAATTGAGTACCTACTCCTTCTTCGCTTTTAACATGGATATTACCTCCCATTATTTCTACGAGTTGCTTTGATATAGATAAACCAAGACCGGTTCCACCAAATTTTCTACTTGTAGCAGTCGATGCTTGAGAAAATGATTGAAAAATATCTTCTAGTTGATTAGCATTCATGCCTATACCAGTATCAGCGACAGTAAATTCTAGGCTTGTAATATCCCCAAAATTATCTATCTGTTTTACATTAAGACTTACCTCTCCATCTTTTGTAAATTTAACTGCGTTTGCAAGTAGATTGATAAGAACTTGCCCTAAACGCAATGAATCTCCAATTATATGGGAGGGTATATCTTTATCAACTTGTAAATTAATATCAATATTATTGTTTTTAACTTGCATAGAAGTAATATTGAGGATATAGTCAAAAATATCATTGAGATTAAACTCTTTTTTCTCAAGAGTAAGTTCTCCTGCTTGCATTTTTGAGATATCTAAAATATCATTAATTATATGTATAAGATGCTGGGCAGAATCATCTATTTTTTGGATATACTCTCGTTGAAATTTTGGTAATTCATTTTCTAAAACAAGGTGTGTAAGACCCATAATAGCAGTCATTGGAGTTCTAAGTTCATGACTAGCATGAGACAGGAATTTTTCTTTATTCTTTATCTCATTATCCAATTGATTGAATTTTTCTTCTAAAACTATATTTTTATTGTTATAGGTTTCTTTGTTACGTTTATACTTGAGTATAATAACTATACTAAGAAATAATAACAGCATGAGAATAAAGCTAAAATACTTCCAAAAAGAGGGAATGTGAGTACTACTTAAGTAAGAAGCATTAATATTTAGGGTATAAAAAAATAATATAGGAATAAGTAATTTCATAGCCTAATTGTAGTGTAAATAAATGAGTTAGTAGTGATTTTTGGCTAAATCTATACAAGATTGAATGCTTGTCTTTTCTGATAGGATATATTCTCTATTATTTGGAACTGCTTTAGCTGTAGTTTTCCCAATGACAATAATTGTAGAGCTTTTACTTATAGTATGTGTTTTTAAAAAGCAGTTTAAACTTGAAGGAGATGTAAAGATTAAAATTGCGTTATCTTCAACTTTTACATTTAATATTTTTTGAGAACAGTCACTCTCATAAACAATCGCTTCATCAATATTAAAACCATCGTCTTGACATACTTTTACAAAATTAGAAGCAATAGTTTTAGCTCTAAGATAGAGCCATTTTGTATTTTTTGGATAGGTTTTGATTTTATCTATTAAATTATCTCCATAGCCAGCACCAGTGCCTAATACAACAGCACCTAAATCTTCATAACTTTTTGCGCTAGCAACTGAAACGCAGAGTGCTTTTTTATCTAAATACTCTTCTTTTTTATACTGCGCTAAAGCTTTAGAACTCTGTTTTGATGTGATGATTAGATAATCATATTGTGAAAAATCAATATGAGGTTTAAAAAATGTAATGCTTAGAGAATTTACGCTCTTTGCATCTGGATGTGAGGAGATTGAAAAAAGATAGATTGGTTTTGACATGAGAATAAGCTTTTAGCTTACTCCCACTCAATTGTTGCTGGTGGTTTACTTGATATATCATAAACAACCCTGTTAATTCCATCAACTTCATTAATAATTCGACGAGAAATTCTCTCAAGTAAATCATGAGGAAGATGCGCAAAAGTTGCCGTCATTCCATCAACTGCTTCAACTACTCTAACAGCAATCGTATTGTCATATGTACGATTATCACCCATAACACCAACAGACTTTACATTTAGTAAAACTGCAAAAGCTTGCCATGTTTTTGCATAGTATCCACTTGCCTTAAGCTCATCTAATAAAATAACATCAGCTTCGCGTAAAATAGTTAAATCTGGCACATTTACATCACCCATAATTCGGATAGCTAAACCCGGTCCAGGAAATGGATGACGGTTAATCATGTCAGAGGGTAAACCGAGTTCTAGTCCAATTTTACGAACTTCATCTTTAAAAAGCTCACGAAGTGGCTCGATAAGCTCAAAGTCCATCCAGTCAGGTAAGCCACCAACATTGTGGTGAGATTTAATAACTTCAGAAGGACCATTTACAGAGATAGATTCTATAACATCAGGATAAAGTGTACCTTGTGCAAGAAATTTAATCCCATCATGTTTTTTAGCCTCTTTTTCAAACTCTTCTATAAAAGTATGCCCAATAATCTTTCGTTTAGTTTCAGGGTCAGAGACGCCTGCAAGTTTCCCCAAAAAGTTATCAACTGCATCAACTGTAATGAGTGGAGTTTTGAGGTTTATTTTAAAAACTTCTTCAACTTGTTGTCGTTCACCTTTTCGAAGAAGCCCATTATCAACAAAAACAGGGATTAGTTGATCTCCAATCGCTTCATAAAGCATAGCAGCAACAACAGAACTATCAACACCACCACTTAGTCCACAAAGAACTTTAGCGTCACCAACTTTTTCTTTAATGGCAGCAATTTGTTGTTTTAAAAAGTGTTCCATTTTCCATTTCTCAGTAACACCACAAATATTTTTCGCAAAGTTGCGAAGCATAAGGTAGCCTTCTTCGGTGTGTTGCACTTCTGGGTGAAATTGCATCGCATATACTTTTTTATCTTCATTTGCAATCACTGCATAGGGAGAGTTTTCACTTGTAGCGATTGGAGAAAAACCTTCTGGAAGAACATCAACTTTATCACTGTGACTCATCCAAACAATATTGTTGTCATCACAATCGTGTAAGAG
>JASFZD010000091.1:0-12840 GCA_045046645.1 Sulfurimonas sp.
CTCAAAAGTTTGACTTCTTCCGCCTTTAACAGTTCTCTTGGTTGTTAAAACTGCTGCATCAAAGATCTCATCGAGCATCCTCAACAAAGATGCTGTTTGATCGTTCTTTCTTGATGAAGCTATCTCTTTGCCAATATTGTCAAGCATCATAAAAGGTCGTGAGCCGTTTTTAAGACTCTCTATCAAGCCCTCTTCTGTTGCTTTTGGCAAAAACACATCAATCTCTTCCGATATATCTGCAAGTTTTTGCTCAAGCTTTGATTTTTGTTTAATATTTTTTTCTCGCTCAATCTCTCTAGCTAACTTCTCTTTTAAATCATAATTATCTTTATTTTTTTGTTGGTAATACTTCTCCAGCCAACTTAAAAAAGAAAACTTCAAGATAGATGCAGCACTTGTTTTACCGCCACCCGATCGAAAAAAAGCTGCAACATAAAACAAAACTCTTTCACCGTCACTGTCAGCTTCTTCTCTAAAAAGTTTGGTTCCGCATGTCAATGCTGACAATACAGGTAAAACTGCGACAGCCAAAACATCTGTAGAAACAAATGTCTTTTTATCTACTAAATTTAATAAGCTTACCAAATTTGATGGAATCTTTGTTAAAATATCACTACTACTTTGAATTGGCTCTACATGGAGCCAGTTTTTACACTGACTCATGATGCATCCTTTAAATCATATTCTTCACAGTCTAAATATTTTGCAACACCTTCAACAGGAAAAATTACCCTGTTTTTAACACTTTTCCCAGTCCTTTTCATAGGAGGAAGACCAGTCCCTCCCAACTTAATTCGTCTGTCAATTGTAGATAAACTTATACCTAAAACATCCGACAACTCTTCTCTTGACAATGTGTATCCATAATCCTCTTTTAATGATCTAAATGTATCACTTATCATGATATTCTCCTAAGATAAAAATAGGAGGCAAAAATTTTACTTTTTCATTAATACATTAGAAGGATATAGTCTTCTTTCAAAGTGGGCCCTTTAGCGAACCATTTATTATCATTAAGGATTTTGAGAGCTAGTAACTCGAAGCATTTTTATCATTTTCCATAAGAGACAAGTCCAACTAGCATAGCTCATCTCAATTGTACAAGGTGTACAATCCATAACATAGGAATCTATGTTTTTCCATTTATTCCATTATCAACATTTCATCATTACATAAAGTAAAGATCATTGCTCCATTGGGCATCATTGACAATCTATATCAATCAATGAACATCACTATTATTACAAAACTCTCAATAGATGTCAAATTTAAAAAAATCATTTGTCAAGAGCGTTATTGACAAATAGATAACTTATTTAATATAAGTTACTTTATGTAACATTTTCATATATAGAACTGACAAAATATCTATTTTAGTTTAGTTTGTAGCTATACATTATGAATAAAAAAATGTAAGTTACACTCACCTATCATAAATTCCAAAATCATGTTCTTCATCACTTTGTTGTTCACTTTTAATACGCTTTTCTAAATATGCAAGTTCATTCTGAGCCCAATCACGAACATTTTTATTTGTATGAGACAATAAGTTTGTAAAGGCACTTTTTTGTCTCAGATAATATGGTACAGCAGATCCTACCCATGAAAATGAATATAGATTTGAACTTATAGCAGATAATACCATCTCTTCACTACCAAATTCGTCTATCATTTTCATTGCAATCGATGTAAATTTCCACTCACTTTCAACTTCTGTTATAACTTTAATCGATTTGGCTAATGTTCTTGCTGCTTTTTTACTTTGTTTACATAGTTCAATAACTTTATCATCAGGAATATCATTTACAAGAGCAAAGTTATTATCAGTATTGCTACTATGTCCTATCATTTGTTCCATTCTAAATTCTTGGATAGGTGTTAGTTTTTCAATATGTTGAAATAATATAGGCCAGACAATATCACCATGCTTTTTTATTAAATAGTGAACAACTTTTTTAATACTACCTCTTGATTCAATGTCTCTAGAAAATGCTTGTAAAAAAATATTTCCTGAAAGTGTAGTAATAAATTTTTGATCTTTTTCTAAAGTATCAATTTGTTTGATAGCCTGTTCTAGGTAGTAAAAATCCATAACTTGGTTATTAGTAGTTTCAAATTCAATTGCCAGTATTACTTGTTTAACTACTTCTACTAGATAAATAAACTTTTCTTTAGAGCTATGTGTGTACATAGAAAGGATATCTAATGCAATCCAAGCACCTTCCTCTTTCAAGCTTAACAACTCTGACACTAAATGTTCTATATCTTCAAGGGAAAGATGATGCAAAGACATTCCGCTGCCAAAATGCCTAAGTACAGTAATATCTAAGCGATGTTTTTTGATTTGATCAATAATCAACTGTAGTTCATCAACTGATGGTTTGCTTGACTGTAAAAATCTTGGTAGAAATTTGACTAATTTTTCATCTTGAATGACTTGTCTTATAAAAGTATCCCATGTATTTTTGTCTTTCTTTTTTAAAATATCCATCATCGCAACAATAAGTTCAGGATTAGGATACTCTATAGTTGTTAAAATAGATAGTCCATTCTCAATATAGTCTGCTATATTACCAATATTTTCTGCAAATATCCTTCCTAATGTTCTAACTTGACGTTGTTCTCCTGTTAATAATATTAATAAGTTTTCCATTATATCATCTGGTGTTTGAAGTATTTTATTTATAAATATTTCAGCATTTTGTTGTGCTATGTCAATATAGCTTCCTTCAGCATCTTTCTCATGTTCATAAGGAGGGATACTAATAATAAATTTTAATTGTTCCTGTATGCTCTCAGGGGTAAGTAATTCTAACCATTCATTTAATTTATCTTTACCTTCATCAGGAAGATTATCAGAATCATATTTAATGGCATGGTTTATATTTTCAACAGCTTGAGGCCAAAATTTTCCATCTTTTGCTACAATCTCTTTTAAAGCCTTGTCAACACTCTCTATTCTCCCATGACCTACAAGACCTCTTATATGATGAGCGAAAGCATCTTTCGCCTGTTCTTTTAAGTTTTCATTATGTAAGATAATTGTTGTTAACCTTTTAATTACACCATCCCAGTAGTCAAACACATCTTGCCAAATTTTTGGTCTCCAATCTTCCAATGGTTTTCCACTTCCTTGATTCTCTGCCCCACCACTTCTCATATAGTTTCCAAGTGAAATAGCTTTTTCTAATGCCTTAATTATTATTGCAATTTGAGCATTATCTTTTGATAGTAAAACCTCGTCGATAATTTGAAGTCTCATTTCTGGTGGAGCTTCGGTTCCGGATAAATAGGTTTGAAATAGTTGAACAAATTGTCCAGTAGCATTATTTGACCAACTCTCATTTTCTGATACAGCTAATTTTAAAAGTAGTCTTGCTGCATTTTGAAACTCAGATTTTCTAAAGCTTAACTTTTCTAAAGACCAAACTATATTTCTTCTTACATTACCATCTATAGACAATACTTTTTCCTCTGACATGGGAGAAATCACACGATATAGGGCATTCATTGTAGCTTCTGGGTTCACTTCAACTAAAGAGCGAAAGAGACTAGAACCCAAATTTGATAGGATCACTTCCGCTTGGCCAAAAGGGCGTTGTTCACCACAAAGAGTAGTAACTATTTCTTTTACTTTTGGCATAAAATCTAATTTAGCGACATTTTTACACAATGCTTCTGCTAAATCACCAGGAAAATCTTTTTCAATTAATGCCACTGCATCTGAATTTCGTAATTCTTCCCAATACTCAGCACTTAACCTAATAGCTAATGGTTTTGGAACAACACTTGCAAAACGTCCTTTTTGATCTATCAGCCCTCTCTTTTTAAAAATTGTTACATGTTTGAAACATTCCTTTTGACTAATATCAGCTACATTGTCTGCAATAAAATTAAATTGTTCTTCAACATCACCTTCTAACCCAAATACATCAAACAAAGCATAAGCTTTTAATACTTGTTTTGCCTGTTCATCAGGATTATCATTTCCCCACAACATTTTTTCCAGTAGAACAGGGTCTGTAAGACTTCCCATTTCTGGATCATCATTTAATCTTGCATTAGCTAATAGGACTGCCATTTGAGGAAATCCACCTGCAAAATCAACAATTTTGTTAAGATCATGAATCTCATCTTTATATACAGATTCAAGCATTTCCTTAATATATTCATTTTCCATTCTATGTATTTCAATATATGGGGTATCATCTGTACCTGAGTAATCTAATGTCAATAAACTAATTTTGCTTGAAGGATGTAAAATAGCCTTAATCAACTGTTGATGTAGTTTAAGAGGGCAATTATCAACAATTAAAATACATTCTATACCTTCTTTTACTAAATCAATAACCTGAGCAGCGAACCCTGGCAATTCATATGACATATCACAATACACTATTTTTGTATATAAAGAATCCTGATCAGATTGAGCTCTAAAGGCTTCTAAGGCTAAACGAGTTTTTCCCAAACCAGAACTTCCAACTAACCTAATAGATTGCTGTGGGCTGAATAAAACCTCTCGCAAATCCTTAATGTATTTCTTTCTATCATTGTCTACAATAAATGGAATATCTGTTTGTTCACCCTTTTCCCAATAATCCCATGTTATCATCCCAGATATTATTGTTCTCTTTACATATTCTGATACTAATACGATGGCAGGTAAATATTTGTTTACCCAAGTTGATATTTTAGAGGCATCAAATATTTCAATATTTACAGTCTCCGCATATGAAGTACTTTTCTCTTTAAACTTTTCTCTTATTGCATCAATTCTTTTTTTAATTTGTTGTTGATTTAATGTTTTATTTACAAACAAAACATATGTAGCTCCATCTTCTAATGCAGAATGAACCATTGGCTTTATATGTTCATCACTTCCAACCACCTCATTTGCACAAGAAGAAGGACCCATATCTGTTGCTTTACATTGAAATTGTACAAATCGAGACGGTAAAAAATCTGTATATTTAGGACCTTCTTCCCATTTTATTCGTCCATCTTCTCCCCCATCACCAGTGTTAATGTTTAAGGCCACACTAATTGATGATCGCATAATACCTGAACTATATGCTTCTAAATTCAAAAGGTATTTTAATAATTGTGTTAATTGGATGTCATTGAGCCTTTCAATATCATCTACATCTATTTTTAATATTGACATATTTCTCCTTTTAAAGACTCACTTCTCCTAAAATCAATTATACAATAGCAGGTATCTTTTGTAGTAATTAAACCTTTCCACCAACACCCTTAAACTTCTCAACAAAAGCAGAAATCTTTTGAAATACGCTTTGTTTTTTGCTCAAGTATTGTGGATTGAGTGGGCTCATTTTTGGTAAAATCGCATTGAGTTCAGTACCGTTTTCACTAGCATATTCTCGTTTTAATGATGAAACTATATAACGCTTAGCTGCTTCTTCGTTTAGGTTTTCATCACTTATTAGCTCCTCTGCTTCGCGTTGTTGCTCTGCTTGAGCAAAAGCAAAAAAAGCATCAATTACACTTGCTTTGTCACCTAGTTCATCTAAGTCTGTTTGGTTGATAAAATCAACTAAAAGACTCTCTTTTGCTCTATTGCCTAAACTTGCACGAATGAGACGGCGCACCTCTTCAACAAGGGAGGCTTTATCTTTTGCCTTTTTGTTATGTTCAAAAATGAGTTCTAAAATATAGTCAAGATTAATCTCTTGAGATTTAAGTAAATCCACCTCAAAAACTACATCATCCCAATCTACAGTAGCACTCTCTTTTTCTTTGGCAGATTTTTCACGACGAATCCAATCACGAATATCATTATATGTTGAGCGATAGTCTTGAACAGTACGCTCACTTGGCACTTTAATCTCTTGCATGATCTTCAAATCATCATCATTTAAATAGTACTTAGATTTAAACTCCTCAACGGCACTCTCATCATTCATATCTACATTTTGTAACTCTTTAAGAGCTACAAACTCATCGTAGTTTTGCAACACATTCTCAACACGCAGATATTCACCAAAAAGTTTGGCAAAATCTTTTTTATCTTTCTCTGCAACTATTGTCTCAGGGTCGCCAAAACGCTCTTCTAACTCTTTAACCACATCAATAAATCCGCGTCGTGCATCACCAGTTACTGTGTCACTAAAGCCCTCCATATACTCTTTATAACTCTTCTCAAGAACTACATTTTTAGTGTTTTTGTCACCAAAAAGTGTAATGGCATCTACGGTTGCTTTTTCTAAATCACGAAAGGTTACAATGTTTCCAAAAGTCTTTGTAGCATTATATATGCGGTTTGTGCGTGAATATGCTTGCATAAGACCGTGATAACGCAAATTCTTATCTACAAAGAGAGTGTTCAGACGCGGTGCATCAAAACCTGTTAAAAACATGCCTACAACGATGAGCAGGTCAACCTCTTGACTTATCACTCGCTTGGCAAGATCACGGTAGTAATTTTGAAAACTTTTACTATCAACGCCATAAGAGGTTTGAAACATTGCGTTATAGTCATTGATTGCTGAGTTTAAAAATTCTTTAGCACTGCTATCCATCGCTGATGGCTCAAAACTCTCATCAATAATATCTCCTACTGCGTCTTGCTCCTCATTTGCTGCATAAGAGAAAATAGTAGCAACCTTGAGCGGTTTTGTACTCTCTTTTTGCAAATTTTTAAATGCCTCGTAGTAAAGTTTGGCAGCCTCAACACTGCTTACTGCAAACATCGCATTAAAGCCTTTAGAGCCAGCTGAGAGTCGATGTGTTTTTTGTTTGAAATTATTTAAGATGTATTGTGTGATTTCATTTATTCTATCAGGGTGCAGTAGTGCTTGCTTGTTCTCTGCTGCTGTGAGCTTTTTCTCATCCGTCTCACTCTCTATGGCTTTAAACTGTGGTCGTACATCATTATAATCTACTTTAAACTTCAATACTTTTTCATCACGGATGGCATCGGTAATGACATAGGCGTGTAACTCTCTTCCAAATACACTTGCCGTTGTTTCAGCTCCTAAAGCATTTTGAGGGAAAATAGGAGTTCCCGTAAAACCAAACTGATAATATTTTTTAAACTTTTTTTGTAGATTTTTTTGTGCTTCACCAAATTGTGAACGGTGTGCCTCATCAAAGATAAACACCACTTGACTTTGATAGATGGCTAAGTCATCTTCACTTTTCATCAAATTATTGAGTTTTTGAATGGTAGTCACTATGATTTTATTGTCTTGTTTTGCGATGTTTTTCTTGAGCCCTGCTGTACTTTCTGAACCGTTTACGCTATCTGGCGAAAAGCGTTGATACTCTTTCATAGTTTGGTAGTCAAGATCTTTTCTATCTACCACAAAAAACACTTTCTCTACAAAGTCAAGCTCAGTTGCAAGGCGTGCGGCTTTAAAGCTTGTGAGTGTCTTACCTGAGCCTGTAGTGTGCCAGATATAGCCTCCACTCTCACTGCAACTGTAGTTTTTTGCCTCATAAGAGCTTTTTATCTTCCAAAGTATCCGCTCGGTTGCTGCTATCTGATAAGGACGCATCACAAGAAGGGTATTGCTTACATCAAAAACCGAGTAGTGCAAAAGTACATTTAAGAGTGTCTTTTTAGCCAAAAATGTAGCAGTAAAATCTTTTAAATCTTTGATAAGGGTATTGTCAGATTTCGCCCAGTTCATCGTAAAATCAAAACTGTTTTTATTGCGTTTGGTGGTGTTAGCAAAGTAGCGTGTATCGGTACCGTTTGAGATGACAAAGAGTTGGAGGTATTTAAAGAGG
Organism: Sulfurimonas sp.; assembly: GCA_045046645.1. GTDB lineage: Bacteria > Campylobacterota > Campylobacteria > Campylobacterales > Sulfurimonadaceae > Sulfurimonas. Next base: position 7,753 of record JASFZD010000091.1, read on the forward strand.
GAGTGCTTGGCATTAAAGCTCTCTTTTGAGTAGCGATGCACTTGGTTAAATGCTTCTCGTATGGCAACACCTCTTTTTTTCAGTTCAATCTGTACAAAAGGTAGTCCATTAACCAAAATAGTAACATCATATCGGTTTGCGTGAGAACCAGTCTGCTCAAACTGTTTGATGACTTGCACACAGTTGCGTGCAATATTTTGTTTATCTAGGAGATAGATGTTTTTTATATGCCCATCATCAAAAACAAAATCATAGATATAGTCATCATGAATTTTACGAGTTTTATCAATGCTGTTCTCACTTGGCTTATCTAAATACTCCTCAACAAAGCGTTGCCACTCCCCGTCTGAAAACTCTACATTGTTTAACTTCTGCAACTGCTCACGTATATTAGCAAGCATTTTTTGTGGTGTATTTAAACCTTGAACATACTCATAGCCTTGATTTTGTAAATCTTCTATGAGTTCATTCTCTAAATCGGCCTCAGTTTGATATCCACTTCCCTCTTGTTCGATTTTGGTGTATTTATCAAGTATGATGAAGTTGTTTGACTCGGCTATAGGCTTGGTGTAGTTCATTCTACTTCCTTTAGTTTTTCAAAACTCAAAAGTCTATCACGATAATACTCATACTGCTTTTGTCTAAGTGCTATCTCTTTTGGTAAACCCTCAGAGATTGAGTTTGTTATGGTGTCAAATTTGTCTAGGATGGCTACTATCTCTTTTTGTTTTTTTAGAGGTGGGATGGGGATTAAATAATCTAAAATTCTTGCTTTATTACCGCGGGGCATTTTTGCACCTTTGGCATGACTCATATTGTAAATAAAAAAATTATCATCTGCTAAAACTTGATATAAATACCTTGGCAAGATTGTATTGTTTGTAACATGAATGACCAAAACATCACCGTTTGTACCCCCATCGCAATCTGCATACCAAATTTTTTTCAGATAAGGTCGAATATTACCAATCAATATATCATTTGATATGTATTTAGTAAAGTTTCCTTTCATAGGTACTTTGGTAGATACTGTTTTTCCTTCCCTATTTTGTAAAAGATTATCAACACCTACATAGTTTAAACTATTCAGTTTTTCATGACTAACACGTTCTTTTGAATACTCTGCCACTTCCCCCAACTTCTTCCACTCCACATCTACATCTTCAAAACTCAAAAGCTTGTCACGGTAGTAGCTGTACTGCTTTTCTCGAGCCGACAGCTCCGTTGTAAGCTCCGTTGTAAGCTCCGTGAAATTATCCAGTACGCGAACAATTTCACTTTGGATTTTTAAGGATGGGATGGGGATTTTGATGTCAAGAACATCAGCCATACTTGGATGCTTAATCCCAGAACCACGATAAAAAGAACTTATTAAATCAAGATTATTTAATAAATAATAATATAAATATTTATTATTAAGTGACTTTGTATCATTTGATGTTGCAATACGGTTATCAGAAGTTAAGAATTTGCCATTATAGTATTGAACAATAGGATTGCCTCCCCAAGGTATTGCAACAATCTCTCCCTGACTAATAATATCTCCCGCAAGTTCTTCAGTTGTATATAGATTGGACAAATTGGTTGTTAAAAGCTTTACATTTCCACCTTCTGTTACCAGTGACTTTATTTCCTTAGAAAGTAAATAATGATATTTAATAATTTTAGGTTGTTTGAATTTTTCAACAGCATTAAATTTTTTATCCCAAATAGTTACCTCCCATAAAGATTTCCACTCAACTTCTACACCCTCAAGCAGTTTTTTTATAGAAACTCTACTGTTCACGCTTCTATCTCCGCCACTATCGTATCTATTTCAGCTCTTAGCTTATCAATCTTCTCTACTGTGTTTTTAAGCTCTGCATTAAGTTTTGTGATGTCTATCACTTCACGGGTATCTTTTACCTTTACATAAGAGCTCACAGAGAGGTTATAGTCATTCTTAGCTATTTTCTCAAACTCTACAGACTTTGCAAAATGCTCAACATCCTCTTTCGTATTAAACGACGCTATAATCTCCTCTATATGTTTCTCTTCGAGTATGTTGGTATTGGTTTGAGATTTAAAAAGCCCACTCGCATCGATAAACTGCGTTGAAGTATCGCTCTTGTGCTTGGAGAGTACCAAGATATTCACAGCGATAGAAGTTCCATAGAAAAGATTGGGTGCAAGTGAGATAATAGTCTCTACATAGTTGTTATCTACCAAATATTTTCTTATCTTCTGTTCCGCTCCCCCGCGGTAAAAGATACCAGGAAAACAGACAATCGCTGCACGCCCTTTGCTTGAGAGGTAACTAAGAGAGTGTAGCACAAAAGCAAAATCAGCTTTTGACTTAGGGGCTAGTACACTAGCAGGAGCAAAACGGTCATCGTTGATGAGTGTCGGGTCATCACTGCCTATCCACTTTACAGAGTATGGAGGATTTGAAACGATGGCATCAAAGGGTTTGTCATCTATAAATTTAGGTTCTGTTAACGTATTGCCAAGAGTTATCTCAAACTTGTCATAGTTGATGTTATGTAAAAACATATTCATACGAGCGAGGTTATAGGTGGTATGGTTAATCTCTTGACCCCAAAAACCATCCTCTATGATGTGTGCATCAAAATGTTTTTTAGCTTGCAAGAGTAGTGAGCCGCTTCCACAGGCAGGATCGTAGATTTTATTGACTTTCTCCTGCTTATGCATAGCAAGTTGCGCTATAAGTTTAGAGACACTTTGAGGTGTAAAAAACTCCCCTCCCGATTTACCTGCATTGGCAGCATAGTTAGAGATAAGAAACTCATAAGCATCACCAAAGAGATCTATTTGATGCTCCTGGAACTCACCAAAGCTAAGCCCTGCTACACCTTTAAGAACGGCACTTAAACGCTTATTTTTCTCCGTTACTGTATTGCCAAGACGATTACTAGTCGTATCAAAGTCGGCGAATAGTCCTTTGATATCAGGTTCAGACGGATACCCGTTTGCTGAACTCTCAATATCTAAAAATATTTTAGCTAAATCAGTATTGAGATTCTCGTTAGTATCTGCACTTTTTACAAGATTGACAAAAAGTTGGCTTGGGTAGATAAAATAGCCTTTTGTTTTAATGGCATCATCTTTTATCTCTGGAGTGATAACATCATCGCTAAGTGTAGCATAATTAACACTCTCATCACCCCCTTCAATGTAAGTAGAAAAGTTTTCACTGATAAAGCGATAAAACAGAGTACCGAGCACATACTGCTTAAAATCCCAACCATCGACTGAACCACGAACCTCGTTGGCGATTTGCCAGATTTGGCGTTGTAGCTGGGCACGTTGCTCTATACTTTGCATTATTTGATTCCTTTTTTTGTTACGTTATATGATCTCTTTAAAGTTACTCATTTTATCTAAGTTTATAGTAAGAATGGTTTAAAACCCTTGTCTCTTCAACTCTTTAGCGAACTCACTCAACCCTAATTCTATTTTTTGCATCGCAGTATCACTGCTCAGTGGTACAAGTTGCACCATACCATCTTTGAAATTTGCTTTAAAAACCTGTCTGTTTTCTTTGTGTATAACTACATCATCATACTCTTTGTAAAACTCATAATGTGTACTAAATTCTTCAGCAAAAACAGTTTTTACACTATTTGTCATTTTTCACCTCTTTGTATAATTTGTTTTTTACATATTCACTCAAACTCTTGATAGTTCCATAACCTAGATGTTTTTTAGAGATATTGGTTAGGGAAACTCCAAGTTCATGCAACTCTTTTATCTTCTCTTTGTCTTTATCATAGATGCTTCCTTGAATCGTACCTTTGGGTTTACCAAGTTTAATCCCTTTGGCTTTTCTGGCTTGCAGAGCCTCTTTTGTTCTCTTGCTTATAAGATCCCGTTCTAACTGTGCAAAAGCTGAGAAGATATTTATCTGAAAATCGGTGAATGGGTTTTGCTCGTTTGGTTTTATAAAGAGCTGCTCTTTGAGTATATGAAGATTTACACCTTTTGCTATGAGTTTATTAACAATCGTTACAACATTAACAACACTTCTGCCTATGCGACTTAGTTCTGAGACGATTAAGTGATCATCAGCTTGCAAAGACTCAAACAGTTCATCAATTTTTCTATCTTCATCTTTTTTACGGCTACTCATCTTCACTTCAATAAATTTAACTTTACCTAGTGAGTTTTTGTTGGCATAATTTAAAATAGAGTGTTGTTGGTTTTGTAGATCTTGCTGGTCTGTACTAACTCGAATATAACCGATAGTTTTTGCCATAATTATCCTCATTTACCTGTTAAGATAATTATAACATAAATTATTCAATATTTTTACTTTTTACATATACTTTAAAAGTAAAATAAAACTACTATTTAATGTTCATTAAAAAGTAATAAACTCTTTATTTGGGACTGTACTTAGAGTAGCCATTCTCATAGCGATATTTTGCAATAGCAATGACAACTACTGCAAGTGTAAATACACCAAGTATCAAGTTTAAGTAAAAATCATCTCTCATTAATTGATCCTGCTAAAAAATATCACTCAAAAAGTTTCTTACTTTTTGCATATTCAATTCTATCAAAACTACAAGCAAAAAGAGTCCGCCTATAAAACTTGTAACCAACTGCATGTTTGAAAAAAGTGCTATCAATGCCAGCAAAAAAAGTAATATTAAAAATTGCATAAGATATTTTACCTTTTTTTACATGAGTTTCAAAATAGCAATTTAACACTAAAAAGATACTAATTGCACACTAATTTTCAGTTTTACTACTAGACTAGTGTTTTTTTAGTAGATTTGTACTGTTGTTTTATTAGTTTAAAACTAATTTATTACATCCTCTCAAGTAACATCCCATTTTTGAGTACAAGAATTTTATATGTACTTCCATAGGGATTTTTAATACATTTAAGGGTAAATTCATTGATATTTACAGAAGCCTGATTATTTAATTTGCAGTTTGAAAATAAGCTATCTGTAACCAATGAAAGTTGCTCTTGACTTGTGCGATAAGGCACACAAATCAAATTTAAAAAGATTTATCAAAATACATAACCTGGTTTCTTCCTAATTCTTTAGATTTATACATTGCAATATCAGCTTTTTT
>JASFZD010000092.1:0-18386 GCA_045046645.1 Sulfurimonas sp.
AATAACTTAGTCGTTAAGTTTACTGTCATGTGTGTATCTTTGTTATCAACACGAGGGTCAGCAATCTTTTGATATACAAACTGATTGTCTCTTACGCCTGTATCCATAAAGTTTGTTTTATAGGTAGTTAAGTCAGGTCCTATATTACCAGCACCTTTTGCTCCCTCTATGTTATGACATGCTACACAATTACCATATTGTTTTGCTGGAATTTTAGCTCCAGGTAAGTATGTCTTTCCTGCTTTCATTTGCTTGCGTGCTAATCCCTTGGGTGGATTCTTTTTTGCTTTTTTTCCATTAAGATTATGGAAAATAAACTCACCTCTTGCAATCGCATCAGTATCATTAGTGATACAGCCTGCTGGCATAACATAGGTTGTTGCTGGTGCAAGTAAATCTTTCTGAATCATCTTGCTTGCGTTTGGATGCTCAATAATACTACTATAATCAGCAGCAAATATTGAGGCAGTTGCAAGTAGTGATAAAATCACTGTCTTCTTCATTCTTTTCCCCTCCATTTTAAATTTCAGCATAAGTATAATTGATGTTTGTAAAATTAGTATAAAATCAAGTTTATTTATATCACTTTTTTTAAATTAAGTCTAAATTTACACTTGTTTTAGATTTTAATGTTATAGTTTCGTAGCATTTAGAAATTGATTTACGAAAAATAAAAGGAGCATTATCATGAAAAAGATTATTATTATTTTATTTCTTGTTATAGCTAGTTATGCAAATAATATCGTAAAAGTAGTGTATGATTTAACAACAGGGGATGTAAAAACTTTTGAAAAAAAACTACTTAAAGGTATAGTGGCAAACAAGACCTATTACGAAAATAATTTTCAAGAATTAGAAGTTGCTGTCATTATTCATGGTAGTTCGTATAAGTTTTTTATAAATGATATTAAGAACTCTGCGTTTAAAAACGATAAAAAGTTTGTAAAATCTTACAATGAACTCAAAAAGAGAGTGAACTCTTTAGCAAAGATATATGATGTTAAATTTTACATATGTAAAGTTGGTTTGCAAACGCGTCATATCAAAGAAGAGAATGTTATGAAATTTGTAAAAATGGTTCAAAATGCTAGTATTGGTTTGATTGATAAACAAAATGAAGGCTTTGCATATTTGCCTATTGGGGACTAAGAGAGAGCGTATATTTTTTTGGAATGATATACATAAATTGGCTTCCAACTTTTGGTGTTGATTTTATCTTTAATTCAATATCAAGTTCATCAATAATTGATTTTACAATATTAAGTCCAATTCCAAAACCCCCTTTTTCTTTATTCTCTCGATAATATCGATTGAAAATATCACTTACTTTATAAATACCTACTCCATAATCATTAAAAACAAGGTAACATTTTTCATCTTCAACATACATTTCGATATCTATCTTAGAATTATCATATGAATATTTAATTGCATTTGAGATAGTATTATCAATGATTTTTTGAATCTGTTTTTGATTTATGTAGACATATAAATCAGATGCTTTTAAGTGTAAGTTTAATTTTATATTCTTCATCAGTGCGACTTCATCAAAATAATCAACTCTATCTTTTAAAAATTGAGACAATTCAAATGAATCTCTTTTGTAGTCAACTCTTTCATGCTGTATTAAATAGTCCATATCATTATATATATTAGACAAAACCTTTGAGGCCGCTTTCATCCTCTCAAGATATTTATTGGAGCCATTTTTTCTAACAAACAAGTCAATATTTACATTAATAATGGACAAAGGTGTATTAATCTCATGCATAGAATCTTTGATGAAAGTATCTAGGGTTTGGTTGAGCCTCTTAAATGGTCGCGCAAATGTTCGTAAAAAAAACATACTTAAAATAAAGATGAGAACTAAGACACTAAAAAGAATAATCATTATTTTCTCATAGACTACAGCAAAAGAGAGCTTATTTGTAACTACTAAATATTTTGCACCAAAATAACGCTCTTTTGGTAATTTTATAATCAGAAAAGCATTATTATCTTTATCCACATGATAACCATTTTTAAAATATTTTATTTCATTTTTTACAAGAGAGAAAATCGGTTTAAAATTTTTATCATATAGACCTGAATTAAATGTCCTAAACCTTGGATATTCAAAATATTCTTCACTATTGTCATGCTCTTCCATTGCTCCTATAATGAAGAAAGATTTATCTTTGAGAAACAACTCATTTTGAATAGAATGGATATTTTTCATATAAATAAAATAAAAGAAAAGCGGTGTCAAAAGAATTACAGATACTAGTGCCGTATAAATAATGGCATATTTAGTAGAATAGCGTTTATCTTTCAATAATATACCCTTGAGAGCGTCTATTTTTTATAACTGTATCAGGGAGTTTTTTTCGTAAATTATTTAAATGTACTCTGATTGTTGCGGGTTCAACATACTCGCCCCATATCTCATCTTGAAACATTTGCATTGACACAACTATATTTTTATGTTTTAGCAGCACTTCTAACATTTCTTGTTCTATTTTTCTCAACACAATTTCTCTATTTTTGATTGTCAATTTTGCTTTTTTCGCATCATAAACTATATCACATCTTATCTCAATACGAGAACTATCATCTTCTGATATTTGCACTAGAGCTTGGTCTATGCGTAACTCCAACTCTTCTAAATCGAATGGTTTACGAATATAGTCAGAGCATCCATTTTTATAGCCTTTTTTTAAATCATCAATATTTGTCATCGATGTTAAAAATATTGCTGGTTCTCCCTTTCCATCAGCTCGTATCTTATTTAAAAGTTCAAAACCATTAAGTGTTGGAACCTTAACATCTAAAAGTAATAAGTCGTACTTTTTATCATATATGGCATTATATGCATCTTCTCCATCCATAAAACCATCAACATCATAACCTAAATCTGTCAAAAACTCTTCAATACTAATCCGTAAAGAGTACTCATCTTCCAATAATAATATTTTCATCGTATTTTTCCATTTATATGTTTAGTTACTTTTTCATCAAGCATAAGCTGAATCAATTCATCCTTACTTAAGGTATCAAATTTTTTATAAGCTTCATCGAAAAAAATTTGTTTATCTTCTTTTGCAATTAAATTCTTAAATTGCATCAGCTTGGAAGCTTTATATTCTCTATAAATATCATTTCCATATTTTTGTTGCTTTACAACATTATAAAGTGAACTTCTAGTTACATTAATAAGGTATGAGATATCATCTTCAGGATGTCTAAAATACCCGAGATACCTTTGTGGCAAGACAAAAAGAAATTTACCAATTGGTCTCATCTCACCATCATACATTGTATCATAGAAAATATATTTATTATCAAAATGTAAAAGCTTAGAAAGTGTCAATTTTTTAAAATCTATTTTATTTAAACTCTGAATATGGTTATAATTATAAGAAATATTTGCGACTATATAATTTTTTATAGATAAATTTTCTCTCATCAAAACTGCACTATCTGCATACTTTGTATCTAAGAGCACATATAAATCAACTCCGATAGAAGAGAGAAATTCTGTTGTAGATTTAAAAAATGATATAACCTCAACATAACCAAGTAATATTTCATCTTTATAGATAGGTACTGTAGCTTTAATACCTAATCTTCTTCCAATTTCTAAAGATGTTCTTGGCTTTTTAGAATTTTTAAAATATTTTAAATCATCTCGGTAATCACCAATTGGCATACCTGCATAAATATCATCCCAGCTCCGAGCTAAGATATCTAAATCTTTTGTAATGATTTGTGCTCGAATGGATATATTTGTATTATTCTTTATAGATTTCGTAATATCGGATAATATTTTATATCCTTTATCTTCATCATCATTTTCAAGAGCATCAATCAAGCTCATATTGTGGGCTAACAATAAAGCTATATTTAAATCAGCCATTTTATTTGATTTTAAGTGAGAATCAAAACTTAGCTTTATTTGGTCCATAATACTATCTATTTTTTGTTCTTGGGCTACATTTTCATAATAAAATTTAACTGCCATAACAACTATGGCTATAAAGAGAAAGAGAAAGGTAAATATTTTTTTATACATTTAAAATTGTATTATAGTACCCTGAAAAGTCAACACAATATTTTCATATTTTCAATTCTATATAAAAGCTGTTACTTTAGGAAACCTTCAGGGTCTACATTGACAAGTGCCTTTTAGTCTATATCACTTTAATATTGGCGACTTATTTTTAGCATAATCTTAAGTTTATGCTTGCAATAGCTCTGCTAATGGTTCATCTTGTTTTTGAGCATTAAAATCAATCTGTGCGATAGTACCTACACTAAAATCTTCATTTAAGAAGATGGAGCTACTCTTCATCTCTCCTAAAGTATGATTTGATTCTGTTTTGTAAGTAAATTCACTCTGCGTGGCACCTAAAAAGATTGCGCCTACTCCTGATTCACCAAGCCCTACGAGTTCTTTTTCTTGAGTGTCATCATTTTTAAACCAAACTTGAAGTTTATTAAATATATTGTCATTTTCATCTATCCAACCATTACCATCTAAATCATAAGTACTAAGTTCACCAAAACCATTCCCGCTTAAAGTGCCAAAAAGTTCGCTCCCTTGGTTAATAATCCCATCATCATTTTTATCAAAAGCTAAAAAGCCGCTATTACCTTTGAGTTTTGATATTTGGTCATTTTCTCCATCATTGTCCAAATCGAAAGAAAATGTATCACTACTTAACTGAGGTATTTCACCATCAAGATTGATAACAAGAGGGTCAAAAGGATGATAAATATCAATACTATTTTCAACAATAAAACTACGAGTCATAGAAAAATTGACATCAATATCTAAATCCCCTTTATCTGTTTTGATCACCCCTTTTGTGAAAAAATCTAAGCTCTCATGTTCTTGAACTTTCTCATAAAATGATGTATGTAGGTAACCCGTAATATTATCTTTTGGCTGGGCTTCTACCTTATCTCGTTGAGTAAGAGAATTTATAAGTCTTTGTAATATAGCATATATGGAGGTATCCAAATTACTGTTTTGCCTTAATCTCTGTAAAGTATGTGGTTTTTGTATTTGTTTCACATCTTGAGGTGGTTTTTCTAGTGAAGATTTCGGTATAAACTCTCCGAAGCTAAGCTTTGACTCTACAATACTCTTGTATTGAACATTTTTCGATTGACTGCTTATGTCATATGATAAAATTTTCATCATAGTACCTTTTTAAGGCATTATTTCTTCCTTGACAAGCCTAATTTTAGTAGGGGAATCCTTTTCCCTCTGTAAAATTAAAGCAAAAGCAATTCCATGATTGTTTTTTATAAAATTAAAGAGTTTTTTTGTCCTGATTCTGTTCTGAATTCTATCTCTCGTGGGTCTGCACGCATAACACTTAGCATGATAAACACATATGAACCTACCCAGATAACTAGACCTAAGAATGATAATGGTAGCACGATTAAAAGATTAATTTCTTGCATTTTCAGATCCTGTAAAGTTTAATATATTATTGTTTAAAGAAGTATTTATTTTGTAAGATAATTATTTAAATACCCTTCTCCAGATACCTGCGGCACATAACTATTTAAGATGTGCTGCTGTATTCCTACCCTGACACATTATCTCAAACAACCATTGCACAGGTCTAAAGAAGAGCGACGACATTATAACAAGTTATTCTTAAAATGGTATAATTTCTCTATGATTTATATAGTAACAGCACTTAAACCAGAAGCCCAAGCTTTTGTTGAATTTTACAAATTAAGTAAAAGCAAACTAGGCACACATACACTATTTTCCAATCTTAACATCAAACTAATTATTGGTGGCATGGGTGTTATAAACGCAAGAGAAGCTACACAAACACTGATTAATCATTTTGATATAACAGATGATGATATTTACTTAAATGTTGGGATTTGTGGAGCGAGTAAAATGTATGAGATTGGAGAGTTACTAAGTATTGGTTCTATTATCTATGAAGAACAAGTTTATAGTTTTGAGGGGAGTAAAAAAGAGATACTTTGTGTGAACACAGAAGCCACAAGCCCTCTGCATAACATTGTTGATATGGAATCTTATGGATTTTATGATGCAGTTATCCACTCACCTGCTATCAAAAACTTTTATATATTTAAAATAGTTAGTGACCATTTTCAACCAAAGAAAGTGACAAAAGAGAAAACAAAATCACTTCTATTTAATGTCATTAACGATATACAGACTATAATACAAGATTAAAAAAACAGAGGGGATAAAGTTTGAAAGCAGTATTACTATTTTTAACACTTGTATTTGCATTAAACGCAAAAGATATAACAGAAGATGACATCAAAAAGATGATAGGACGCATGCTCATTGTCGGATTTGATGGGACTAAGGTTACAAAAAACTCTCAAATCGTCAAAGACATAAAGAAGTATGAACTTGGTGGCGTAATTTTGTTTGATAGAGATTACAAGAACAAAAAGAAAACAAAAAATATAAAAAGTCCTAAACAGCTTGCAAAACTAACTCAAAATCTTAAGTCATTTTCAAATAAACCTCTCCTTATTAGTGTAGATCAAGAAGGTGGGAGTGTTGCAAGACTTAAACCTGCCTACGGTTTTAAGAAGATTCCCTCTGCGTTTGAAGTTGGAAAACTCTCTTATAAAGACACAGTAAACACCTATAAAATGCAGTCAAAAATGCTCAAAATTGCAGGAATAAATACAAACTTTGCACCAGTCGTTGACTTGGCAATTAACCCTAAAAATAAAGTTATTGTTGGACTTAATCGCTCTTTTGGAAAAGACTCTAGACAAGTTGTAGAGTACGCAAAAGTTATGATAGATGAACAATCAAAACAGCACATTATCTCTGTTATCAAACATTTCCCTGGTCATGGTTCATCTTTGGGTGATTCGCATGATGGTTTTGTAGATGTAAGTGAGACTTGGTCACCAGATGAATTAAAGCCTTACGAAGGTCTCTTAGAGGAAAATAGAGTTGATGCTATTATGACAGCACATGTTTTTAACAAGCATATTGATGATAAGTATCCTGCTACTCTCTCTTATAACTTCAACACAAAACTACTCCGTGACAAATTAGGCTTTAATGGTGTCATTATCAGTGATGATATGCAGATGAAAGCTATTTCAAATAAGTATGATTTAAAAAAACGAGTTACTCTTGCTATAAACGCAGGCGTAAATATGCTTCTATTTGGTAACCAGTTAGACCATGTTAGTGTTAGTGAGTTAGTAGATGTTATCCTTGCACAGTTAAAAGCAGGAGCTATTCCTATAAGTAAAATAGTAGAGTCAAATCTACGCATAGAAAACTTACAGACAAAAGCTTCTATCATTCAAAAACCAATTCTCTTTACAAAAAAACGCAAAGAGATGACAAAAGCATACATCAAAAAACATTATGGACTTGAAGTAAAAGACATCACTATAGAGCCTATCGCCATAGTCCTGCATTGGACTGCTGTGATGAACTTTCAAGACTCTTTTAACAGACTCAATCCTGAGGAACTTTTAAGTGATAGAAAAGATATAGCTAAAGCCTCTAAGCTCAATGTATCTGCTCACTATCTTGTTAAACGCGATGGAACTATCTATCAACTTATGCCAGATAATTGGATGGCACGACATACTATAGGGATAAACTACTCAAGCATCGGGATTGAAAATGTTGGGGGACAAGGAAATAAAAAAGAGGATTTAACCCCTGCACAAGTAAAAGCAAATGCAAAACTAGTGAAATACTTGAGATTTAAATATCCAAAGATAGAGTATCTTATCGGTCACTACGAATACGAAAAGATGCAAAAGACAGGAATGTGGCTAGAAAAAGATAAAAATTATAGAACCAAAAAATCTGACCCTGGTAAAAAGTTTATGCAAGCCGTGCGTGAAAAAGTAAAACTGTTAGGACTTAAATCATCAAATGAATAATGGTTTTTCTTCACTTGACTGGGGTATATTTTTTGCTTATTTTTTAGTTTTAGCACTAAGTTCTTACCTTTTTTCTCGTGAAAAAATTAGCTCTTCTCGTGAGTACTTCACAAGTTCAAACCAGATGCCAATGCTCGCTGTTGCCATCTCAATCCTCGCTACTTCACAATCAGCAGCCACTTTCTTAGGGGCTCCAGAGTTCTCTTATGCTCATGATTTTACTTTTATTGGTTTTTATTTTTCAGCACTTGCGGCTGTTATCTTTATCTCTTTAGTTTTTGTACCAAAATTTTATGAGCTAAAAGCTCTAACAGTATATGAACTACTTGGAAATCGTTATGGTGCAAGTGCTAAAAGGCAAGCTGGAATTATGTTTTTAGTAGGTCGAGTTATGGCAAGTGGGGCTAGACTCTACATCGGTGCTCTTGCTATTAGCATGATACTTTTTTTAGATATTTCATTTATTCACATGTTAGTTTCTATCACTGTTTTAGTTTTTGGTGCTTTGATTTATACCTATTTTGGTGGAGTAAGATCTGTGATACTGAGTGATATTATCCAAGCTTTTACCTATGTTAGTGCAGGCATCATTGTTGTTTTTTATCTTTATCACTCTTTAGGTCAGGTAGATATTTTACAGGTTTTACAAGAGCATAACAAGCTGCGTTTCTTTGATACTTCTTTAGATGGAAAGTTTAGTATTGTAGGACTTCTTAGTGGTTGGCTACTTCTTAACATTGCTGCGTTTGGGCTTGACCAAGATATGACGCAAAGAGTTTTGTCTTGTAAGAACAAAGATGATGCTTCAAAATCACTTATTGTTTCTATTCTTTTAACTATTCCTGTTGTCTTGCTTTTTTTAAGTATCGGTGCCTTACTTTTTGTACACTATCAAAATGCTTCTCTTGTGCAAGATTTCCAAGGGGAGAATATAACCATCTTTATGTACTATATCCTCAATGAAATGCCAGAAGGTTTAAGAGCAATTGTAACAGTTGGAGCTATTGCCGCCGCACTCTCAAGTACAAATTCTGTTTTAGGGGCTATGGCTTCTGTCGCCATAGAGGACCTCTACAAACCGTGGAAATTAAAACAAAACACTAACACTAACGAGGCACATTTCGTAAAAGCTTCAAAAAATGCAGTACTTCTATTTGCTTTTATTTTATCACTTATGGCAATTCTAAGTTATTTTTGGCAAAAGTATAGTGATCTCTCACTTATAGGTTTTGCTCTTGGTGTAATGGCGTTTGCTTATACTGGACTACTCGGTGTCTTTTTCTCTGCTGTTTTTACTTCAAGAGGCAATGCTTTAACCGTCCCTTTAGCTCTTATCGGTGGATTTGTAACTGTTTTCATACTACAGCCTTACACTTTTGGAATTCATATCGGTTTTTCATGGCAGATAGTTATAGGCACTTTGGTTGCTTTTGGTATTATGCAAAGTGGAAGTAATAACAAACAAAATAATTTTGGAGTCAACAATGGATAAAGAGCTCTACATAGGTGTTATGAGTGGTACTAGTCTTGATGGTATTGACATTGCTCTTTGTGAGATAGATGACACAAGTTGTAAACTCATAAAAGCGGAAGAATATCAATTTGATCAAACACTTAAAACTGAGATTTTAGATGTCATTTCAAACTCTACAACTCTTAAACAAATAGGCACAATAGATAAAAAACTCGGTCTTCTTTACGCAAATGCTATCAATAATTTTATACAAACTAACAATCTCAACAAACAGAGTATCAAAGCCATCGGTTTACATGGTCAAACACTCTGGCATGAGCCTGAGGGTGATTTTCCTTTCTCTATGCAACTCGGTGATGCAAATACTCTTGTAGCAAAAACAGGGATAAAAACAGTCTCAGACTTTAGAGGTATGGACATAGCAAATGGGGGACAAGGTGCACCTTTTGCACCTGCTTTTCATCAGTTTTTGTTTGCTTCACTAAGCGGAAATATAGCAGTTGTAAACATCGGAGGAATGGCAAATATCACACTTCTCGGCAAAGAGTTAAAAGGCTGGGATACAGGTTGCGGTAATGTTTTACTTGATATGTGGATAAATCAGACACAAGAAAAACCTTATGACAAAGATGGTGCTTTTGCAAAAAGTGGCACACTAAACGAAGAATTACTTAAGAGTATGTTAGAGGATGCCTACTTTAAAAAAAGAGCTCCAAAGAGTACAGGTCGTGAATATTTTAATCAAACTTGGCTAGCAAACTATCTCCCTATTTTTGATACAATATCTGAGAACGATATACAAAGAACACTCCTAGAGCTAACGGCAAAAAGTATTGCCAATGACATAAATACTACACAAACAAACAAGCTTATCGTCTGTGGTGGTGGAGTGAAAAATGGTTTTTTAATGCAAAGATTGGATGAACTTACACAATGTGAGATTATTATAAGTGACAGCCTTGGTGTAAGTAGTGAGTATCTTGAAGCGATGGCGTTTGCTTGGTTTGCATATAAAAGAGTTCACGAAGAGGTCGCAGAACTGCACTCCGTAACAGGGGCGAAAAAAGATTCTTTGTTAGGGGCAATTTATGGATAAGCTAAAAACTTGGATAGATACAACGCAGTTCAAGGATTACACTTTAAATGTGGCATCCGCAGATGCTAGCTTTAGAAAATATTATCGTTTAAGCCATGCAGATAAAAGTTTTATAGTAATGGACTCCTCTTTAGAACTTGACTCACTCGCTCCTTTTGTGGATGTTACTTCAAGACTGCTAAAGGCAGGGGTTAAAGCTCCAAAGATTTTAGAAAAAAACCTAAAAAAAGGTTATCTTATCTTAGAAGATTTTGGAAATACTCTTCTTCTTGGTATTTTAGATGATAAGAACTTTAAATCTCTCTATCTTAAGTCCATAGATGAAATCATCAAGATGCAAAATGCAAATGTAAAGGCACTTCCTCTTTATGACAAAGAATTTTTACATTTTGAGATGGATTTGATGCAAGATTGGTATTTAGAAAAAAATTTAAAACTTACACTAAATGACAAACAAAAAGAGATGATAGCCCAAACACTTGATAAGATTTCAGATATTGTTCTCTTGCAACCTCAAGAAGTCTTTGTTCACCGTGATTTTCACTCAAGAAACATTATGCTAACAAAAACAGGTGAAATAGGTGTTATAGACTATCAAGATGCCATGAATGGCGCTATCACTTATGATTTGGTCTCTCTTTTAAAAGATTGTTATATAGAGTATAAACGCAGCGATATAGAGACTCTTGCTCTTGAGTTTAGAGATAAAAAAGGGCTAAAAGTAGATGATAAAACATTTTTAAAATGGTTTGATTTTATGGGGCTTCAGCGCCATATAAAAGTTCTCGGTATCTTCTCTCGCTTATATCTTCGTGATTCTAAAGATGGCTACCTCAAAGATATTCCACTTACTTTAAAGTACACCATCCAAACGGCACAAAGATATGATGAAACAAAAGCCTTGGCTAAGTTTTTAAAAGAAGTGACATTATGAGAACACTATGAAAGCAATGATTTTAGCAGCTGGAAGAGGCGAGCGAATGCGACCACTTACCGACACACTGCCAAAACCTTTACTTGAAGTACATGGCAAACCTCTCATCATATGGCACTTAGAAAGATTAGCCAAAAATGGATTTAAAGAGATAATTATTAACATCGCACATTTAGGCTATAAAATACCTCAACTACTCGGCGATGGCTCAAAATGGGGTCTCGATATAACCTACTCTGACGAACAAGAAAGTGGGGCATTAGAGAGTGCTGGTGGGATTAAAAAAGCTTTACCTTTTTTAGGGAAAGAACCTTTTTTAGTGGTGAATGGTGATGTTTTTTGTGAGTATGAATTTGACCCATATTTTAATCTAAAAGATAAACAAGCACATCTTATCTTAACACCAAATCCACAGCACAACATCAAGGGTGATTTTGGACTGGATAAAACAGAAGTGCTTAACGAAGATGAAAAAATGTACACCTTTTCAGGTATAGGGTACTATTCACCTGAACTTTTTACAAGTGTTTCGTTACAAAAAAGCTCACTTGCCCCACTTTTACGAGAAGCTATCAAAAATCATCGTGTTTCAGGTCAAGTGTTTAAAAAAATGTGGCACGATATCGGTACACAAAAAAGATTGAATGAGATAAATAAAAATGATTACCCTTCTAACTAAACTGATACTATTAGTAGCACTAACAGCAATAGCTTCTGCTAAATACACAAACTGTGAATTTCAAAATAAAGACTATATTGATATCTGCGAAAAAGTCGTTAAGCACGGTGTTTCTTATAAATATGCAAATCAATTTCTACTCTCCTACTTTAAAACAAAAAAATTTGATGAAGTAAGCTGGAAATATCTGCAACCTCGTCATATAAAGAAACATAGAGAAAATGAAAAAAAAGCTAACAATGTTCTCGTTAAATATATTCCAAAAATGGTAACCAACCTACATAAGTACAAAAAAGTTTACGATAAGGCAGAAAAAAAATATGGTGTAAATCGTGAAATTATCGCTGCTATTTTAATGAAAGAAACAAAACTCGGGAAAATAAAACCTACACATGACGCTTTTATCGTTTTTAATACCATCGTAGTAAGAACAAAGCCTAAAACATCTAGAGAAAAATGGCTTTTAAAGATGGGTAAAACAAATATGATATCCATTATAGAGCACTGTTACAAAAGTGGGCTAAATCCTGAGATGTGTAATCTCCCTAGTTCTTACGCTGGTGCTGTAGGCATACCTCAGTTTATGCCAAACAGTTTCATCTATGCTGATAGTCATACAAGCGGTGTTCCAGATCTTACAAAGATGGAAGATGCCATCTTATCTGCTGCAAAATTTTTACATACAAAAGCTACATTTGACACTCTGATACAGTGGAATAAAATGCCAGATATCCCTCGCGTAGAAGCTCAGTGGTACGAATATGAATTCAAATATGATGATGCTTCTTTTGTTTATGAAAAAAGCAAGAGCGGAAAAGTTTATAAATGCTTTACAAAAAATAGACCAGAACTTGACTATATGAAAAAATACACTAAAAAGATTATGCGATACAACAACTCTTCAAACTACTCAGTTGGTGTTATGCGACTTGCGTATGATGCTTATAAACTTTTAAAACTCGAGTAAACAAAACAGGCACTTAAAACCAAATATAAGTAAAATCAGACTATAATCATCTATTATATACAAAAGGTTACTGCATGGAAATTTTTAGACTTGCAAAAGCAAGTGAATTTTATAATATATCTACAAAAAACCTCGCCCCAATTCTTAAAAGTAAACTTATTCCTCATATTAAAAAAATATCTGCTTCAAATAGAGCTAGCTACTATATACCGACAATGTTTGTTGATTATGCGAAAAAAGTTTTGAAATTTAAATCTATTGAAAATGCAAAAGGAAATCTTTCGGATTTTTACAACAAGAACGGCACGAAAATCATTACTGTGTCAAATCTAAAAGGTGGTGTGGGCAAAACTTCTGTGGCTTCAAACTTTGCTTATACACTCTCTTTGTTAAATAAAAGAGTTTTACTTGTAGATATGGATTCTCAAGCAAACACATCACGCTATTTTGCTAACCAATACTTTACAGGCAATAGCATCAAAAATATTTTTGATACTTTAATGAGAAAAGAAAAAATAGATAAAGAGTTTGTGAAAAAGTACATTCACTCTCTGGAATTTGAAAATTCTTCACTAGACCTTTTACCTAGCGAACTCGCTCTTGGACGCGTTGTCGAGTTTAGTCGTGCCGTATTTACAATGCCGCATAAAAAGCTAAACGATATACTAAAACATGTCAAAGATGATTATGATTTTATCATTATAGACACGCCCCCATCTACTGGGCTCTCTTTACATATGGCGATTTATGCTAGCGATATGATGAGCATAGTAACGGACGCTGAGGATTTTTCTGTAAATGGATTAAAGGAGTTATCTTCTGAAATTGAAGAGATTGAAGAAGAAACTGATAAGTCAATTAGTGTTGATTCTATCTTTATCAACAAAGTAAAAAACTCAAAAATACATGAAGTTTACATTGAAGCTATTGCTAAACTCGCAGTTGAGCAAAATATTGAAAATGTCTTCACCATAGCAGATAGCACGAGAGTTAAAGAAGCACAAAACCTACATGTTCCAATGTTAGAGTACAAAAGTGAGTTAGATAAGAACTTAGTTATGAGTGCAAGTATTATAGAATATGCAATTGAAAAAGCGTTACAAGGGTAAAAAATGGCAAAACTAAATTTAGAACAGTTCAAAGCAAATGCTGATAAAATCATTCAAGACAAATCAACACAAGGTCTTTTTTCAGAATCTCAAAACAAATTGCTAATCTTAGAATTAGAACTCTTACAGAAAAATTTTTTTCGTGCAAAACTTAATTCTGAAAATATTGAAGCTCTAAGCGAGTCAATAGATACCTTCACGCAACTAGAGCCAATCATCGTATCCAAACAAAAAGATGGCTATCATATACTAGATGGTCATGCACGCGTTGAAGCAATAGCCCTTGGGGGAGGAGAAAGTGCTTTATGCGTAGTAATCAATGCTACTGAAGAAAACACAGCTTTTTATCCTTACATTCTAAATAAAAGTAATCTTGATGAATTTGAAGTAGCTTACTATATTGATAGACTTCTTACAAGTGGTATCTCCGAAAAACTCATCCAAAAAAAGCTAGGTTTAGTAACAAGTGAACATAAAAAGTACAATTTTGAATACAATCTCTTTGATATTTTAAAAAATAGTGAAATAATTACTTATGAATATCTTCAAAATATCGCTAGCATAAAAACTGAAACTACTCGAGATGAAACTCTTGATCATATTGTACAAAAACTTATCAACCAAACAGAAATAGAAAACTATCTCACTAAGGTTAGAGAAGATGATTTTGACCCTAAACTTTTAATAAAAAGAGATGGAGTAAAAATCAAAAAAAGTGGACATAAAACAAGTATAGATATCGATGAAAGACAACTTTCTTT
Organism: Sulfurimonas sp.; assembly: GCA_045046645.1. GTDB lineage: Bacteria > Campylobacterota > Campylobacteria > Campylobacterales > Sulfurimonadaceae > Sulfurimonas. Next base: position 14,935 of record JASFZD010000092.1, read on the forward strand.
TGATGAAATCAACAAATTTTATGATTTTATTAGTTTTATGAAAGAGTAATTATCTTCTTCTAAAAGAGAGTGCCTCTAAGAGGTGTTTCTTCTCAATAATCTCACTCCCATCCAAATCAGCAATACTACGAGAAACTTTTTGAACCTTTTTTATACTTCTAAAAGAGAGAGCAAATCGACCAATAGCCATATCTAAAGTAAGTTTTGCCTCATCACTCAAAAGACAAAAACGTTCTATTTCTTTATCACTTAACTTAGCATTGAGATTAGTCTGACCTCTGCGTTTAGCCATTATGTGAGCTTGGACAACCATTTTGTGCATCTCTTTTGATGAGAAGCTTGCTCTATCTTCTACTCTTACATTTTGCATCACGACATTTAAGTCTATCCTATCAAGAAAAGGGTCGGAGAGTCTATTTTTGTATCTACTGATCTCTATTTCACTGCATCTACACTCTTTATGTGCATCAAGTAAGTTTCCACATGGACATGGATTCATCGCACCAACAAATAAAAAATCTGCAGGATATTCTACTTTGGAATTAACTCTAGAGATGCGTATTTTTCCATCTTGCATCGGTTCTCTTAGAGATTCTAGCACCATTTTGGAAAAATGTGGGAGCTCATCAAAAAATAGAATTCCCCGATGAGAAAGTCCAACTTCTCCAATTTGTGCCTTATAGCTTCCTCCACCAAACACACTTGCCGAAGTAGCTGTATGATGTACTGAGCGCATATTTCTTTGTGGCTTAAACGCAGGTTCTTTACCATCTAATACTTGAAGTTTCGCCAAATCTAAAACCTCTTGAGAAGTCATAGGAGGAAGAATATATCTTAACCTATTTGCTATCATGCTTTTGCCACACCCTGGACTTCCCTCAAAGATAATATTATGAAAACCAACTGCTGAGATGAGAGCAGCCCTTTTTGCAAGTTCCTGCCCTTTAACATCTATAAAATCTTCTTCATACTCTTTGACATAATAATATTTTTCATCATTTATTTCATAATGAGGATATTCTAGTTCACCTTTAACTATACTAGGTGTTGCCATGTCTTGCTGTTTTAATATGTCCACAGCTTCATTAAGAGTTTTTACACCATAAAAAGCAATGTTTGGTATCTTTGATAGCTTAGAGAGTGATTCTTGGGGTACTATAGCTTTACTTATTAACTTTTGATTTGCTAGGGAAAGTAGTAGTGGATATAACTGTATATTTTCTTTCACACTTCCGTCTAATCCCAACTCTCCAAACACAAACCAATCATTTAAATCAATCTCTTGGGTATTTAACAAAATCAATAGTGCCATACTAAGGTCAAATTGTGAACCAGATTTTGATAATTCAGATGGTGCTAAAGAGAAGGTGATGCGTTTTGGTGGGAAAGTAAAGTCATTACTTAACAGTGCTGATTTAACTCTCTCTTTTGATTCTGTAATAGCTGTTGATGCCATACCAACAATACTAAAAGAGGGAAGACCTTTTGTCAGAGTAGATTCAACATCAACAACTTTAGCATCTAGACCTTCATAAGTAGCACAAAGAACTTTTTTCATCACCCCAACCTTATTTTAGTTGGAGAATAGTATCTTATGTTTTACTATTTATCTATAAATATTGCATATTGAAATATTTTAAGAGCTTTTTCTCTCTTTTAACATTCGTTTATACTCTTTTTCAAACTTTTTTCGCCTTGCATAAGAAAGTTTATCTATAAAAAGTATTCCCTCTAAATGGTCTATCTCATGCTGAAGAGCAATACTCAAAAGTCCATCTGCGTCTAAAGAGTGAGTATTTCCATCTCTATCTTGATAATTTACACTCACACTTTCAAATCGTTTTATTTCTTCATAAAATTTAGGAACACTTAAACAACCTTCCTGATAGAGAGTATCTCCATCTTTATCTGTAATAATAGGGTTTATGACTTCTAAAAGGTTTTCTTTTGCTTGCTCACCCTCTTCATCTGGTATATTTAAAATCAAAGCACGAATGGGTTGTGCAACTTGAATTGCTGCTAAACCTATACCATTGGTATCAATCATCATTGGATACATTGCATCTAAAATATTATGAAGTTTTGCATCAAAAACTTTTACTTCTTTAGAGGTTTGGCGAAGTCGTTTATCTGGATATTCTACTATTGTTAATTTCATATCATAAATTTCTAAGCGATACAGCATAGTCACAACTGCTATCTTTATACGATTCATCTATCCCATTCATCGAGCTAACTACTATCTCTTCAACAGAGTGAATAGCACTAATATTGGTAATCCCTATAGATACCTTGAGTTGAATTTCTTTATCTGCTAAGAAAAAGTTAGAGTTTGAAACAAGGTAAGATACTCTTTCGCTCGCTTTTTTTGCACTCTCTATATCTGTATGTTTAAGTAGCATTGCAAAAACACCATTGCCATAGTGAGCGACTATATCGCTTCGTCTTGATGTTTTAAGAAGGAGTCGGGCTAAAGTTTTTGTCATAAGCATAATTGCTTTATCATTCTTAACACTATGTTTTAACTCTTTTGAGAGCTCTATCATAATGAGAGAACTGTTATGCTCAAACTTTTCAATCAAACCTATCTCTTGTTCGATTTTTGTAAGCAAGTAACGTTTATTATAAACACCAAAAGCATTGTCAAAAATCGTCTCTTTTTCTACACCTTTTATGATAATGGCAGTGTCATCATAAATCTCTTTCATTTGAGAGCTTTGTGTCTTTAATATAGTACTTAATTTACTTACATCTCCGCCAAGTAGTTTCAATATTTTAAGTGCTTCTTTACTATCTAAATGCTCACTCAACTCTTTCTTTCTTTTTTCAAGAATTTTTGTCATTAAAGACATGTTTTTGTAAAGAATTGCCGCAGATGAGAGCATATTTTTTATAGATGCAAAACCTTTTTTAAGATTCTTCTCTAAAACGATTGTATTTTCATCATCATTTGCATCTTCTAGCTCAAGCATAGATACAACTTCCTTGCGAAGATTTTCACTTTTATCTTCAAGTAATCTATCAAAATATAGTGAAAAATTATTTGGAGTAGGTGGTAAGTTGTCTTTTATAAGGGCACGAAGAACATCTTTAGAATAAGTTTCAATACCACTCGAAGGGTTTGTAGAAGTTGATTTTTTTAAGCTAGAAGCAGGTGTGCTATTTTTAGTTTCAAGACTAGCTATGTCTTTGCGCTTTTTACTTTTGATTGTACCTGCCATGCTAACTCCTTATTCTTTATCGTTCTTTACAAGAACCTCATCAATCATTCCATATTCTTGTGCCTCTGCAGCACTCATAAAATTATCTCTGTCGGTATCTTTCTCAACTTTTTTGACTGTTTGACCTGTGTTTTTTGCTAAAATTCCATTAAGCTCAGCTTTCATTCGCAAAATCTCTTCTGCTTGAATTGCGATATCTGTTGCTTGACCTTGAGCACCACCAAGAGGTTG
>JASFZD010000093.1:0-17260 GCA_045046645.1 Sulfurimonas sp.
CCTAACAATATGTTTCTTGCAGTAGCAGCACTTATTGGTGCATACATGGCTATGAATATCGGTGCTAACGATGTAGCCAACAATGTTGGTCCTGCAGTTGGTTCAAAAGCCATGACTATGACGATGGCAATTCTTATTGCAGCTGTTTTTGAAGCTGGTGGTGCACTAATAGCTGGTGGTGAAGTTGTAGGAACAATTAAAAAAGGTATCATCGATATTACTGCCTTTGGTGGAAATCCAGACCAATTTATCTGGGCAATGATGGCTGCACTTTTAGCAGCTGCTTTATGGTTAAACTTTGCGACAATGATGCGAGCACCTGTTTCTACAACGCACTCGATAGTTGGTGGTGTTATGGGTGCTGGTATTGCTGCTGCTGGTTTTAGTATTGTTTCTTGGGGGACAATGGGTAAGATTGCAGCCTCATGGGTTATCTCTCCTGTTCTTGGAGGTGTTATCGCTGCACTTTTTTTATTTTCAATCAAAAAATCAATTGTATTTCAAGAGGACAAAATTTCAGCTGCTAAAAAATGGGTTCCTGTTTTTGTAGCAATTATGTCTTGGGCATTTGTCACTTACTTGACACTAAAAGGTCTGAAAAAAATCTGGCCACAAGTTGTTGATGCTTTTAACTACATTCCTTTTGTCTCTATGGAAATGACAAAAAAACCATCTTTAACTACAGCACTTATACTTGGTGCTATTGTTGCTATTGTCGTTTTTTTAGCGATGAAAAGAAACTTAGCTTTGAACACAACACAACTTGAAAATTCAAGAGAATCTGTAAACGCCCTTTTTACTGTTCCTCTTATCTTTTCAGCAGCACTTCTTAGTTTTGCTCATGGTGCAAATGATGTAGCAAATGCCGTTGGACCTCTAGCAGCCATCAATGATGCTGTTGTCAATGGTGGTGTTGCTTCAAAAGCAAGTATTCCTTTATGGGTTATGGGTGTTGGTGCTATGGGTATCGCTTTAGGACTTGCCCTCTATGGTCCAAAACTTATCAAAACTGTGGGAAGTGAGATTACAGAGCTCGACCAAATCAGAGCTTTTTCTATTGCGATGGCTGCTTCTATTACTGTTATCATTGCTTCACAACTAGGACTTCCTGTAAGTTCTACACATATTGCCATCGGTGGCGTATTTGGTGTTGGTTTTTTAAGAGAGTACTTACATCTAAGCAATGATGCTAGTATAATTGATGAAGAGCGAATGATTATTGCTGATGAAAAAAACAACTTAAGTGCCTATCAATCAGAACTTTCAAGACTTGAGAAAAAAGCAGACAAAGTAGAAGTTGATTATGCAAGAATAGTTGAACTTTATAAATATATTTCAAATGAAGAAAAACTAATAAAATCAGCAAAAAAACAGATTAAAAAAACTAAAAAAATTGAATATGTAAAAAGAGATGCTATCAAAAAAATTGTTACGGCTTGGCTTGTAACTGTTCCTGCTGCTGCAATTTTAGCTGGTTTACTCTTTTATATGATAAAAGGAATGATGGTTTAAGTTTTTACTAAACCTTTAAAAGTGCCTCGTGTATTAAGAGTGCTTGTTTATGTTCATAAACATCATGTACTCTAAGCATTGAAGCACCATTTTTGACTGCTTCAAGATGAAGTGCTAAAGTTCCCCCTAGTCTATCTTCTACACTTGCATTTGCTACTGTGTTTATCATTGATTTTCTAGATGCTCCTACTAAAAGTGGTTTATTTAAACTTTTAAAATGTTCCAAATGCTTTATTAGTTTCAAATTATCTTCTAAGTTTTTTCCAAATCCAATTCCAACATCTAGTATGACATCTTTGATACCAAACTTTTCTGCTTTTTGGATTCTCTCTTGGAAGAAATCATAAACATCACTTAAAACATTCTCATAGAGCGGCTTGTCTTGCATCGTTTGTGGTCTTCCTTGCATGTGCATTATCACGGCAGATGCTCCATAACTTGCACAGAGTTTACAAACCTCATCATTTTGTAAACCTGTTATATCATTGAGTATATTAAAACCAGATTCAAATGCTTTAGATAGAACTGCAGGCTCATAACTATCACAACTAAATCTTACTTTTTCATAAAGCTTCTCATCTTTAATCATTTCTAATATAGGTTTTACTCTTGCTAGTTCTTCATCAACACTTACTACATCAGCATTTGGACGAGAGGATGCACCACCGATATCTATTATATCAGCACCCTCTTCTATCATCTTTTGGATTTTTTCTATTGCCTCTTTATCTTTAAAACGACTGCCACTAAAAAAACTATCATCATTCGCATTAATTACGCCCATTATCTGAGTTGGCTCTTGTTTTTTAGTCTTAAGTATTTTTTGTAACTCTTTTGCTAACTCTTTTAGTCCAAAAGGTTGTGCCAACTCTTTTGTGCTAAGTATTTTTAACTCTCTGTGCGTAGCTATCAAAATACAATCAACTATGGGTGTACGAGCGATAACTGTCCCACGAGGAACAGCTAAATCAGCACCTATCGAGAGAGCATCTTGTTTGAGTATATTTGCAGCTCCTACATGCATATCTTGTATATAAATAATATGATGCTTAGCTTTTGATGCTAAAATGCTTACACCACCACCATCTACACCAAGATTTTTAAGATATGCTTTAATGTCAATCGAGTTGGAGAGTTTTTGAACCTTCATATTATTTTTCTCTCACAAAACTCATAATAATCATTGCCAAAACACTTTGAGGTCGTGAGTTTAAGTCGAGTAGTCTATAAGCTTTATCAAAATTATCAAGTTGTGCTGGGGTTAGTATAAGTTTGTCTTGAACTGTTGCCTGATGAAACAAGGCTTCTACTAAATCTTTAGCATCATTCTTTTTTACTCTCGCATGCTCTTTTAAAAATGCAAACACTTCTTTATAATCTATACGCGCTAGATTTAAAGAGATAACAACTTTTGCATGACTAGCATTAAGTTTAAGAATAGGCAAACGAGAACGAACTGTCTGTAAAAGATTTGATTTTGTAGGAGAGATTATAATAAATTCTATGTTACGAGGAGGCTCTTCAAGTAGTTTTAAAAGTGAGTTTTGTGCAACAGCTGTAAATTCTAGGGCAGCTAAGACAATGTATTTGGTTTGTATTTCACTTATATAAGCTTCTTTAAGAACAGCTTTTGCATGTTCTATCTTGAAGTTATCTTCCACAAACTTTACTACACGATAAGGTTTAAGCTCTTGTTCTAACCTCTCAATCTCAAACTCAAGCTCTGAAGATATGAGTATGTGACTTTTCTGTTTTTCAAGAACTTGCATCTACCTCTCCAAACATCGCTGCGTTTAGTGAAGCATTGAACAGTTTATATAGTTGTAAGAGCTTTATATCTAGTGATGAATCATAAGACTTAAGTGTAAACGCATTGTTAAACTCTTCATCAAAAATCCAAAAGTAACTATCATCTTGTCTTTTTGCAATATCACTGCGTTTATCATCGCCTTTACCAATATACCAAAAAAAGTAAGCATTTTTATATGATTGTGCAATCATATCATCAACCATATCAATCATATCTCCACCACTAATGCTGTTAAAATGAGGATAAATACTATCAATACTTACGATAGAAATAGGAGGACGATCAAAAGAAATGCTGTTAGTAGAAGTCATAATATAACTCTCAAGCCACTTTCTTTTCTCATCTGTAATCAAGATAATTGTTTTACCTTGGAGTATCTGTTCTAGTGCATAACCTGTGGCTTTCGTCCAGTCAAAACGCTGTTCTTCTAACCAACTAAGAGTAGCTCCCTCTTCTCGTATAGCGTCTAAAGTCCATTGTGCAAACTCATCCATATCTGTTTACTTGTCTAACTCATAAGCATCGTGTAAACCACGAACAGCTAATTCTGCGTACTTTTCATCAATAACCATAGATATTTTTATCTCAGATGTTGCAATCATGTTGATATTAATATTGTTCTCTGCCATTGCTGAAAATGCTTTTGCAGCGACACCTGTATGACTTCGCATTCCAACACCTACTACGGAGACTTTACAAATTTCTTCATTGTATGAATCTGCGTTTATATCTCCATTTTGAACGAATGTATCAACTATTGATTTGGCATCATTTAAATCATCAACAGGAACTGTAAAGTCAATATTTGTTGTACCATCGTGTGCTTTATTTTGAATAATCATATCAACATTTACTTCTGCATTCGCAAGTTTGTTAAAAAATTCAGAAGCAATTCCAGGTCTATCTTTTACACCCATAAGTGATATACGAGCTTGATTTCTATCTAATGCGATTCCGCTTACTAATGGTGCTTCCATGATATTTTCTTCCTTGGTTATTAATGTTCCCTCTTCATCTGTGAAACTTGTTCTAGTGACTAGGTTTACATTGAGTTTTTTTGCCATCTCTACGGAACGGTTTTGGAGTACTTTTGCTCCCAAACTTGCCAACTCTAACATCTCATCATAAGAGATTTTATCAAGTTTTTTTGCCTTTGGTTCTATACGAGGATCAGTAGTATATATCCCGCTTACATCAGTGTATATCTCACATAAGTCAGCCTTAAGTGCCCCTGCTATTGCTACAGCACTTAAGTCACTTCCACCTCTTCCAAGTGTCGTCACATCACCATGTTCATTTACACCTTGAAAACCAGCAACTACAACAATCTTTCCAGCCTTTATCTCACTCTTCATCTTTTGGGGGTTAATCGCTTCTATGCGTGCTTTTGTGTGCTGTAAATCAGTTACGATTCCTGCTTTTCTACCTGTCATTGCAGTCGCATCATGCCCCATCTCTTGAAGTGCAATAGAGAGTAGTGACGCTGTGACTCTTTCCCCAGCACTTAAAAGCATATCCATCTCAGCTTGTGCAGGATTTTTTGAAAAATGATGAGCATATCCTACAAGCTTGTTTGTTTCACCACTCATAGCAGATACTACCACCACAACATCATTGCCATCTTTTTTTGTTGCACTTACACGATTAGCAACATTTTGTATTCGTTCTAAGTCACCAACACTTGTTCCACCAAATTTTTGAACTATTAACATCTACAGTAGTCCCTCATTTTTAAAATAACTTATCACTTCTTCATAAACATGTTTTTTAAAATGTGCTGTTAGATTAAGTGCATCTTCCACACTTACAAATTTATGATCTATAAATTCTGGATGTTTTGTATCTAACTTTATCACAGCACTTTTTTTAAGTTTCATCAAAAAATAACGCTGTCTTTGCCCTTTATAAGGCTTCATTTTTTTAGCTATCTTAGGAGGGAAATCATACGATATCCACTCAGGATACTCAGCAATTATCTTTGCTTTATCTGTCCCTATCTCCTCTTTCATCTCACGAAAAAGTGCTTCTTGGACTTCTTCACCCCTGTCTATCCCACCTTGAGGAAACTGCCAAATATCAGTCAAGTCATTTCTCTGTGCAATAAAGATTTCTTTTTTCTCTGGATAATTGTTAGAAACAATAATCATCGCCACATTTGGACGATAGTCTGGTTTTTTACTCATTTATGTACCTATATAATAATTAATGCGATTATACAGAAGATGTAATTAAAATAAGATAATATTGATATAATTATAAATCAAAATAATGACTAAAGAGGATAAAACTACTATGGAAGAAATAAACAAAGATTATCACGACAGAATGATTGAAGCGTTTATAGATAAACCAGAAGTAACACTTTGGTATCAAAATGCTTTTTCAAAATTTAATGTAAACGGTGTAGATACAATAAAATGGCACTGGAGTTGGTGGGCATTTTTCACAGGATTTCTATATTTACTTTACCGTAAACAATATCTCGCTGCATTAGGTGTTTTTATAGCATCCATGACTATTGGAATCATACCACTGGGTGGTCTACTTATTATGATATTGTCTGGAGGCTTTGCAACTTATTTTGTTTATAAAGGCTACAAATCAAAACTATTAGAGATAGAGAATGTTATAAATGATGAAAAGACAAGAATCGAAACTATTAGACAGGTAGGCGGATATAACCAATGGGTTGTTTGGATTTATATTGCTTTTGTAGCTGTTGTTGGATTATCAATGATAGGAATGGCTCTTAATCTTTCAAATATGTAAATAAAGTTTTAAACTAAATGCTTTTATATATTCATATCCCATTTTGTGACTCTAAATGTTCTTACTGTGCATTTAACTCTTATGTTGATAAATTTCATCTTAAAGAGGAGTACATGCGCGCACTCAAAGTGCAACTAAAGTATGAACTTTTACGGTTTACTGCCACAGATAAAAGTATAGAAACTATCTTTATAGGTGGAGGAACTCCCTCCACTGTTTCTCCAGAACTTTATCAACCGATATTTGAACTTCTCAAACCTTACTTACAAAATGATATAGAGATAACAAGTGAAGCCAATCCAAACAGTGCAACTTATGAATGGTTAGATGGAATGAGAAAACTTGGTGTAAACCGTATAAGCTTTGGTGTTCAGAGTTTTGATAAAGAAAAGTTAAAACTTTTAAATCGTGCACATACTCCAGACCAAGCTATTAACGCAGTCAAAAATGCAGCGAAAGTTGGTTTTAAAAACATCTCTTTAGACCTTATTTATGCAACACTTGGAGATACAAAAGAACTTTTACAACACGATATAAACACTGCGTTTACTCTTCCTATCAACCATCTTAGTGCTTATGCTTTAACTATCGAAGAAGGGACTGCGTTTGAGACTAAACCTCAGATGTCAAAAGAGAAATTATCTCTTACTAATTGGCTTTTTTATGCCATAAAACAAAATGGTTTTGAGCAATATGAGATTAGCAATTTTGGAACATATCAAAGCACTCATAATCTTGGTTATTGGAAATATAAAGACTATATGGGGGTTGGAGCTGGTGCGGTTGGAAAACTAGACTTACAAAGATTTTATCCATCTACTGTTGTGGAAGAGTACATAAATGATCCTTGCAATATCAGAATTGAGGAACTTGAGGATAAAGATAAAAAGATAGAACAACTTTTTTTGGGCTTTCGTTCTTGTGTTGGCGTAAATGAAAACATACTCTCTTTAGAAGAACTAAAAAGAGCCAAAATATTAGTAGATGAGAAAAAAATCTACTCAGAAAATGGATTTTTTTATAATTATGATTATCTTTTAGCAGATGAAATTACACTTTTTATATCTTCTTGATGTTATTTTAGATAAAATTCGTTTCTAAAATATAAATTATAATTTTTGAAGGGTTACTATGTTTGGTATGGGTTTTACAGAAATACTATTAATCGTTGTGATGGCAATCATCTTTGTAGGTCCTGACAAACTTCCTAGCATGATGGTAGATATTGCAAAATTTTTAAGAGATGTTAAAAATACTATCGGTACTGTCAAAGATACTATCTCAGAAGAGATAGATGTAGGTGACATAAAAAAAGAAGCACTTGCGTACAAAGAAGAACTACTCAGAGCAAAAGAAGACATAAGTCAAGTAGGGAACATCAAAGGTGATATCGCCACAGGATTATCCAACTTAAATGATGATCTCTTAAGTATGGACGAAGAGACACCAAAAGTGCCTAAAGCTGTTAAAAATCCTGCAGAAGTTACTTTTGCCAAGAAAAAAAAGAAGAAAAAAAACAAGCTAAACGACGAAGTTAAAGAGAGCACCATTGAGCAAACACAACCCAAAAAAGAAGATGAAATAGATGTTTAAAGAGTTAAGACCTCACCTTGTAGAACTAAGAAAAAGACTTGTAATCTCTGCTGTTAGTTTAATAGTCGCATTTTTAGTAATGTTTTACTTTCATGAAATTATTTTAAACTGGATGGTTGAACCTCTTAACCAAGCACTTTTTGAAGTTGGGAAAAAATCCGTTCACGCTGCAGATGGAATGGTAACCACTTCTCAAGTAGGCGGTGCATTTTTCGTTGCACTTAAAGTTGCCTTTTTTGCTGCTATTGTAGGAGCGTTACCTATTATTCTTTCTCAAATTTGGGCTTTTATAGCACCTGGTTTATACTCTAATGAAAAGAAAATGGTAATTCCTTTTATCCTTGGTGGAACCTTTATGTTTGTCAGTGGTGTTTTATTTGCCTACTATGTCGTGACCCCTTTTGGATTTGATTTTCTCATTACCTTTGGTAGTTTTAAATTTACTCCACTTATCAACATAGAAGATTATGTTGGTTTTTTCACTAAGATTATGTTTGGTTTTGGTATTGCTTTTGAGCTTCCTGTATTTGCTTATTTCTTTGCACTATTAGGTCTTATTAATGACAAACAGATGATAGCATTTTTTAAATATGCCATTATCATTATATTTGTTGTTGCAGCACTTCTTACTCCTCCTGATGTATTAACACAGATGCTTATGGCTGGTCCGCTTATCATCCTTTATGGTATTTCTATTCTTATCGTAAAAGTTGTAAATCCTGCATCCCAAGAAGATGAGGATGAGGACGAAGATGATGATGAGGAAGAAAATCAAGAAGAACTTGAACTTAAAAACAACACTAAAGAGCTTGAGTAAAAACATTGCTAGACAAAGAGTTACTTACCTCTAGTTATGACTTCATTCTTCCTCGTGAACTCATAGCTTCTTACCCAGCGAGTCCTAGAGACCATGCAAAACTTTTAGTTTACAGCAGAGCTACAAACACCATAACACATGCACATTTTTATGACTTAGAAAAGTTTATCCCTAAAGAGTGTGCACTTATTTTTAACGATACAAAGGTCATAAAAGCGCGTCTTTTTGGTTTTAAACCTAGTGGTGGAAAGATTGAACTACTTATAAATAGACCCTTAAACGCAAATGATATTAATGTCTATCTAAGAGGAAAAGTAAAAGTAAATACTACTATAGAGTTTGATGATGACTTAATTGCTACCGTCAAAACATTAGAAGAAGATGGTAGTAGAGTTGTCAACTTTACACTCAATGAGAAGCTACTGCGTTTTGAAGACCTGCTTCCTATCATAGATAAAATCGGTCATATACCTCTTCCTCCTTATATCCAACGAGCTGACAATACAGAAGATGCAAATGAGTATCAGAGTGTCTTTGCAAGAGAAGAAGGAGCAGTAGCAGCACCTACTGCATCACTTCATTTTACTCCGCAACAACATGAGAGAATCTGTAAAAATTTTAAACACGCTTTTATAACTCTGCATGTAGGAAGTGGAACATTTAAACCAGTAGATGCGCAAGTGATAACTGAGCATCCTATGCACTCTGAATACTATAACATCTCAAACGCAGCAAAAGAGATACTTGACTCAAATACACCTGTGTTAAGTGTAGGAACAACCTCAACACGAACCATAGAATTTTACGAAAAACATGGCAAAATCCAAAGAGGTGAAGCAAATTTATTTCTAAACCCAAAGAATAAGCCAAGCAGAGTAAATCATCTACTTACTAACTTTCACTTACCGAAATCCACTCTTCTCATGCTCGTTGCATCCTTTGTTGGACTAGAAAAAACACAAGAATTATACGCAGAGGCCATAAAAGAAAAGTATCGTTTTTACTCTTATGGCGATGCTATGTTGATTATTTAAACCTGCTTATAACTTAACATCACAGTTTGTACAAAAGCCATAATCACTACTAACTTCATGTTCACATACCTTACATTTTTGCTTTAATTTATGAGAACAAAAACCACAAAACTTATCTTCTAAATTATGTTTATTTCCACACTTTATACATGTGTTGAAATTTTTAAGTCTTGAATTTCTTATCGTCCCTGCATTATCTGCAACTATATCTTTAAGATTGTTTTTTTGAATTCTACGGATAAAGAATCCAAAAAATGCCATAAAGAAGAGGATCGCTATTATGTTTAATACAAGTGTAAGATTATATTGTGATAAAAAGTAAATTAGCTTATTAAAAAATATTTTTGGAATAATTGTATAAACTAATAAAAAGATATTAAATACAATATATAATGCACTCACATTTGCTACATTTAAAGAGAGATGAGAAGTAATATAAAAGTTTTTTTTCTTTAACACTCTATAAGATATATAAAAAAGTAACCAGACAGGAAATAAAAACACAAAGATATTAAGTGTATATTTCAAGCGATAGTATTTTATAGCATCTCTATGTTGTGAATAAATTTCTTTAGTATTTTTATCTATAAATCGTTTAAATATTTTAAACTCTTCAAGTATTGTTACATCTTCTATCTTACTTAGTTCATCATTCAATATAGCAAGTTTTTTTCTACTCTCTTTAAGCTCTTTTTTGATTGTTTTAGAAGTCGTAGAAAGTATAGAGTAGCTTATATCTTGTTTGGCAATATTTTCCAATAAGGTATTACTGTACTCATCTGTTTTTCTAGAGATACTTTGATTTAAAGAGCTAATCTTCTTTTTCAAGCCCTTTTGAATAATCAACTTATCTTCAAATTCATCACTATTGGCAACATCTAAGTATCTTATACCAACTTCTTGACATAGCTTATTGGTTCCAAAGATATAGAGTACATTTTTTTCAGATTTTCTTTGATGATTGTATCTAAAGTCGCCTAAGGACCAATATTTATATCTATAATATGTGTCATAAATATCTTTTGTTACATCTCTTGTTTGGAAATCATCTATGCCTTTGTTTTTCTCTAGAAGGTTCATACATTTGTAAGAAAATTGCTTATTTGGCTTTAGTATGTAAGATTGTTGCCTCTCAACGCCGGTACCGATGATGACAAAAACAATAATAACAAATATAATTAAAGAAGCTTTAGAACCATTTGTAAGTTCTTTATTTTCTACAATTAAGATAGAATCTTTATAAGTTTTTAGCCATTTTTTAAATCTATTCATCATGCACCTACATTTTTTTGTTTAGATTATAACACTCTTTTAACTTAGATAAACTTTAGCATTGCGTATCTCTATCTCTCCTGAGAGTTCCGCTTCAAATATGCGAGTAGGAAATTTTGCTAGAGTTTCTTCATAAGTTGGACTTTTTTGACAATACTCTAAAAACTCATCTAAAACTTCTGTTGTTTTTTCTAATGTTCCAAACTTAGAAACAAAGAGGTCGATGTCATAAATCACTTCTGCCTTAGACTCTTTTAACAACTCATTTGTGGCACTACTCTCCCCAAGTCTATGAGGAAAGACAAATATCTTTTTCTTCATCTTTAGGGCAAATTCTATACTTCTCATACTACCACTACCAAGCTCGGCTTCTGCTACGACTAGAACATCGCCAAGAGCTACTACAAGCTCATTTCTTACCACAAAACTCCAAGGAGTAGCTTTAAAATTTGGTGCGAACTGGCTCAGTAAAAGTCCATTTTTTTCTATATCTGTTAAAAGGTTTTTATTGACAGCAGGGTATTTTATATCTACTCCACAAGGAAGTACTGCGATAGTATTTGCACTGCCAGCTCCCGTGTGTGCGATAGCATCCACACCCATAGCACCACCACTTACCACACAGACACCTACTTTAGATAAAGCAGATGCAAGTCTATGTGTTAACTCTCTTGCATATTTTGAAGTTTTACGCGCACCTACGATAGAAACTTTTACTCTTTTTAAAAGTTCTTCATTCCCACTTACATGTAACTCAGTAGGATATTTTTTCATAGAACTTAGTTCTTTTATGAGGTAATCTAACTTCTTCATATTTTAATAAATCTGATATATATATACTAAATCTACATCTTTGAAGAGTTTTTTAGACTCTCTAAGTGCTTGAAGTGTATTTGGATGAGGATGTCCTATAGCTATGGCACTTCCATGAACTTTTGCAAATTTTATCGCTTTTTTTATCTGTGAGCGTACATACGGTATATCCATTTCATGGTCTAAAAAAACATCACGAGATACATATTTTAGTCCAAAGTTTTTCAAAACTTTAGGAGCCATTGTCGCAGCAGTTGTTCGACTATCTACAAAACTAATATTGTTATTTTTTAAGGCATATATCAACTTATTCATGGCAACTTCATCAGAAGTGAACTTGCTTCCTGTATGATTATTAATATACTGTACTCTTGGGAACCACTGCTTAATCTTTTTAATTCTTTGAGAAATCGTCTTTTGTGTATCAGTTATACGCAATGTATGAGGTTCTTCTGCACTAAACGATAAAGCTTCAAGTGGTAAATGCACCATATAGTACTTAGCGTTTGCAGCTAATTTTGGTGTAGTTGGTCTTGCTGCACTTGGTGGTAGAAAAGATTTTGTTAATACTAAGCCCAATCCATCAATCTCTCTTACATGCTTTTGTGTAGAAACATCATCAATAATAATTGCTAGTTTTGGTTTTGAAGCAGTAAGTACCACAGGTTTTTTAGCCGCCTTAGGTATAACAGCAGATTTTTTATAATCAAGCTCATGGTCTGCTGAAACATATTCATGTTTAGCCTCTTTTTTTAGAACTTCCCTAAGTCTTTTGTTTACACTTTTAGGTTTCTTCTTTAGTCTACTTGTCTCTTTTTTTGCTAATCTGTTTTTGATTTCTTGTTTTTCATGCTTACTAACTTCAGAACTTCCATCACCATAACCGAAATAATATCCGGCAACAACAGAGCTTAATATCAGTGCAATTACTGCCAATACCCATGCAATATACTTTAAAATTTTGGCACTATTATTATTTTTTTTTCTTGTTTTTCTTTTCGACATATATTTTTATTGTATCTCCAAATTTTTGTTACTATACCCAATAATAATAAAGATAGTTGATTTTATGACATTTTGTTATACTATTTCTTCTTGTCCCCAAGAAGATAAAAATTGTTTTAACTCTTCAAATGCTAATGGTTTACTATATAAATATCCTTGACATAAATGACATGCCATTCCAGATAAATATTGCTCTTGCTCAACTTGTTCTATACCCTCTGCTATCACTCCAAGATTTAGCTCTTCTGCCATTGTCATGATGGTTTTAACAATTGCTCTATCCTCTTTTGAGTCCACAATACCATCAACAAAGGATTTGTCAATTTTCAAATAAGATACTGGAAAACTTTTTAAATAGTTTAATGATGAGTAGCCAGTACCAAAATCATCAATTGATAATTTTATATTTTCATTTTTTAAATCTTGCATCATGTTGATTGCTCTATCAACATCTTTCATAATCAAACTCTCTGTTATCTCTAGCTCTAAATTCTGAACTTCAAATTCACATATCTTTATATTTGCAAGGATTTTATCTATAAGTTTATCATCTTCAAATTGTTTAGAAGATAAGTTCACAGCAACGCTAAACTTTGGGTATTCACTGTCATTTAACTTTTTTATATCCCTTAAAGACTTCATTAATATTTGTTCACCAAGCTTATGAATCAAACCACTATCTTCTGCTATATCCAAAAAGTATGAAGGGGGCAAAGTCCCTTTTGTTTTATGTTCCCATCTTACTAATGCTTCTACACCGACTATAGTTCTGTGCTTTGGATTGATTTTAGGTTGGTAATAAGGAATAATTTCTCCATTATTTAATGCTTGCCTTAGTTCAATCTCTATATTTCGCTTTCTTATGCTCTCTTCATTCATTGAAGCTTGAAAAAATTGATATCTTCCTCTACCCATTTCTTTGGCTTTATACATTGCTAAGTCAGCAGATTTAATTAACAGATTAATGTCCTTAATGCTAGATGGGAAAATTGATATTCCGACACTACATCCTATAAATATCTCATGTACCCCTATCACAAAAGGTTTTGCAAGTTCATCAATTATATTTTGAGTGATATACTGAATGTTCTCTTTTTTCACAGGAGAAGATAAGATAATAGTAAATTCATCCCCACCTATACGCGAGACTTCATCCGACTTTCTAACTAACTTTTTTAATCTTAAAGCAACAGCAACAAGTAAATCATCACCAACAAGATGACCTAAAGTATCATTAACTTTTTTAAACATATCTAAGTCAAGTAAAAGTAAAGCACCCTCACTTTTTGTTCTCAACGATATTTCCACTTCTCTTGTTAAAATATTTTTAAATTGAGCTCTATTACTTAACTTAGTTAAAGCGTCTGTAAAAGCCATTTCTTGAAGTTCTTCTTTATAATTGTGTTCACTTGTTATATCACTAAAGACACCAACATAATTTTTTACTATGCCATATTTATCTTTAACTGCAGTAATCGTCATATCTTTTAAAAATACCTCACCATTTGCTTTCCTATCCCAAATTTCACCCTTGTAAACACCATCATGTAAGATTTTTGACCACATATTTTTATAGAACTCTTTATCATGCCTACCAGATTTAAATATCTTTGGTGATTTTCCTATAATATTTTTGCGTTTAAATCCAGAAAGTTTTACATAAGCAGGATTAATATCAACTATATTAGCATCAAGATCAGTAATAATAACAGCCTAAGAAATGGAGTCTATTACCTCTTTAGAGAGTATCAACTTTTCTTCATAAACATATTTTTGCGTAATATCCGAGGACATAACAACATAATGCTCTTCATGATTTAAAATCATTTTTTGTACTTTTGCTTCCACCATATATTGCGTACCATCTTTGCGTTGATGCAATGTTTCTACTATGCTAAATTCTTGATTTGTTATGAATGTTTTAAAACTTTCTTCGCTGTATAAAGGTTTTATATCCCATGGCTGCATTTCTCTCATCTCGTGGAGTGTATAACCAATGTTTTTTTGTGCTTGGTGATTTATATAAGTAAATTTAAAATCAGTTGTATTAAATATATATATCTCATTGAAACTATTGTTTACAATAGTGCCTAACATATGCAGCTTATTTTCTAATGATTTGTCTAAACTCACATCTTTATAAATTGACATTATGCATTCATTACCAATGGCATACACATCATTCTCTCGCCATCCACTAATACGACTATCTTTATAGAACTCAGCCTTATGATATTGCTGTTCCCCACTTAAATAAGCTTTTTTAAAAATATCAAAAATTCCGAACTCTTTTGCTGATGGAAAAATATCCAAAAGATATTTTCCTAATAATTCTCTTTTACTTATTTTTTCAGTTTTTTCAGCCGATGCATTAAAATCAATAAAAATAAAATCATCTTTATCTTTGTCATATTTGTAGACTGCAATATTTAATGGAATATTGTTGATATTTAAAGAGTAATTTTTATGTGTCATTTTTTCAACTTAATTTTAATTTTAATTATTATAACGTATTAATTACCATTAATACAATCTTTTATTAATACCTTAGTTATTAACTTTATTTAAGCATTTTTTATGTATAATCGCGAGTTCCTTTCTCTTTGTAATGTCACTTTTGACACTATATTTAGATCCAAAGGGGAAACAAACGCCGAGAGGCAAATACCAAGAGGAGATCATACTATATGAGAAACTACGAAAACTTAGTAATTGTAAAACCTACATTTACAGCAGAAGAAATTCAAGCAAGTGTTAAAGCTATCGAGGAAGTTATTACTTCAAACGGTGGTGAAATCGCTGCAACAAACGCAATGGGAATGAGAAAATTAGCATACCCAATTGAGAAAAATGAGCGTGGTTATTACTATGTTATCTATTACACAATTGCACCAATTGCAATCGCTGAAATCGAAAGACGCTTCCGTATCAACGAAGATTTACTTCGTTTTATAACAATTAAGTACGATACTAATCGTGAGATTGCTGCATTTAACGGTCTTGTTGCAAAAGCTAAAAAAGCAGCAGAAGCTTCAGTAGCAGCTGCAACTCCAGCTAAAGAAGAAGCACCTGCAGTAGAAGAGGCAACTCCAACTGAGGAAGCACCAACAACTGAAGAAGCACCTGCAGTAGCAGAAGCTCCAGCAACAGCTGAGTAATTAGCGTAAGCTTAAACAATTAAGGAAAACTCATGTTCAATAAAATAATTTTAGTTGGTAACTTAACACGCGACATCGAACTTAGATATTCTCAGGCTGGTATGGGCATAGCAAACACTGCTATCGCTACTAGTCATAAATTCACTCAAAACGGTGAAAAAAAAGAAGAAGTCTGTTTTGTAGATATTACATTTTTCGGTAGAAGTGCTGAAGTTGCTAACCAATACCTTCGTAAAGGGAGTAAAATCCTAGTAGAAGGAAGATTAAAACTTGATCAATGGGTAGACCAAAATGGACAAAAAAGATCTAAACACTCTGTAACTGTTGCGACAATGCAAATGCTAGACTCTAAAGGTGATAACCAAGGTCAAGCACAAGCTGGAGGACAAAATGATTATGCTGCACCTGCACAAGGACAACAACAATCTTATCAACAACCTCAAACGCAACAACAGAGTTATCAGAAACCTGCTTCTGGGCAAGGTTACCAGTCTGGACAACAGCCAAGTTACAACAACGCAGCAACGCAAAGCCGTGAAATGCCAAGTAGTAACACTGTGCCTGTAATTGATATAGATGAAGATGAAATTCCATTTTAAAATAGATAACAAAGGAAAATAACATGGCAGAAAAAAGAAAATACAAAAAAAGATTTTGTAAGTACTGTGAAGCAAAAGTTGACTTCATGGATTATAAAGATGCAGGAGCACTTCGTTTCTCACTTTCAGAAAGATATAAAATCATGCCTCGTCGTTTAACAGGTAACTGTAAGCGTCACCAAGACATGATTTCTATAGTAATTAAAAGAGCTCGTGCTGCAGCATTAGTTCCTTATACAGTAACTCGTAAACAAGTAATTACTGCACCATTTGAAAACCTAAGATAGGTTTCACATAAGCCCTATAATAGGGCTTTATGGGATTTTTGTAACAGTTTTACTATGAATATAGATGTTATTCTGTGACACCGCGGTTACACTTTAGTCAAGTCTTAATTCCACCTCTCTTGTACCACTGACCTACAAAATCTTACAAATAGATATTTTAAAATTTACAATACAAACTTTCAGTGCTATTTATAGCTTTTTACTAATATTGCTAAATGAATACAAACTTAAAAATAAGAACAGAAATTGCTTAAGGTGTTAAAAAAGAGAAAATAATGCCACGAGTAGTGTATGAATTTAGGTTACCACTCCATCTGGGGTAATTCGCCCCATTCCACTCATTTTTTCAAGAAGACTCAATCCAGCTTCTTTTTTTGGATATTTTTCTTGCCACTCTCCACTACCTCTTTTTGTCTCTGGGTGTCTCTTAAACCAATCTGCAGTAATACCCTCTAAAACATCATTAAACTCTTTGTTCCGCCAATCATATCTAGGTAAAAGCATTCCCCTACTTCTCATTTCTGCTATTAGTTGGTTTTTAATATCATCTTCTTTTTGATAACTAGCATTCTCAATCTCTCCCATTATCAT
>JASFZD010000094.1:0-18304 GCA_045046645.1 Sulfurimonas sp.
ATCATCCATCTGTCTGATTGTTTGAGTTAAATATGCCATATCACTTTTTAAGGAGGCTATTATCATGTCTAACATGAGAACTTTTTGTTGATTGCTTGTGAAGTATAGAATAATTGCTAATAATGGGAGTAATATTGATTTGATGATGGCTCCTTTTAAAGTTAAATAAGCAAAAATTGTTTCTTTTTTAGTTTTTTAATTGTAGCTTAAATGTTGGAAAGTGTAGTCACTTAATTATCTCTAATAATTATTTGTATCTAAATTTAAGAGAGGATATGTAATTGAAATTTATTACTATTAACTGTTTTCAAATATGAAAAGTGCTATTATATATTTAATAATTTTGGAGCAAAAATTGAATAGATACAACTCAGATGTCAATATCATTGGTGGGATTCCTGATTACCAACTTATTGTTAAAGCGATAGAGCTGTATACAGTTGGTGGTGGTGCTATGGAAGATGCAATTGTTAGACGAAATGAGTTTGATTTTAAGACTGAAAATGCTCGTAAGCGATTTCTTGCTGCTGTCACTTCTACTTTTTTAAACTTCCAAAACAAAGATCACGAAGAGTTAATCACAAATCTTTTTTCACATCAGATGTCGTTAGAGACTCAACAGCTCATACTGTTTTGGCAGTTTTCTTTATCTAACAGACTTTTTTATGAAATCAGTCGTGATGTATTTATAAAAAACTACTTCTCTGGGCGAGTTTCATTTGCAAAAGAAGATATAGTTGCATACATCAAAGACTTGGGTTCAACTACTCCAGAGATGAAAGATAAGTTTACTGATATAACCATCAATACTATCGCATCTAAGTATCTCACAGTCCTCAAGAAGCTAGATCTCATCGAGGGTAAGCAAAAGAAGACATTTAAGCATATACAAGTCTCAAATGAAGCCTTAGTGATATTTCTTCACTTACTAAAAACAATAGATCCAAGTAGTGCAAATATTCTTAAAAATAAATACAGCACTCTCTCTATGGTTTCACCAGAAAGCTTTGCCGAGAGAGTAAAACAGTTAGCAAAAAAAGATTATTTCAATATGAGTTTTAACGGAGTTGCTTTGAAAATAGAACCAATCCATACTAACAAAAGAATAGCAGATGTCCTTTTCAAATGATAATAGACAAAAATTTGAAGATTTAGAGTTTCAACTAAGTAATAGAGATGCTCTTCGCAGACAAGCAAATGGTGGTAATAGTGTACTTTTCTCGTATGCACCAGATGAAGAGAATGAGTACATAGCAAAAGCTAAAGAGTTATATGCAGATAAAGCAGTCTTCATAGACATAAGCAAGCTATTTGTAGAGTTTATTGATGCTGATGGTTGGGATGACTTTAAAGAGTATTACGAAGACTATCAAAATACTCCACATGTAGTTTTCAAATCAGAAGATCCTGAACCAGACTTATTCAAGCTTATCATTTCTGCTATTGAAAAAGCTAGTGATGGTGGTAAGATACCAATGCTTATCCGTACAGGTGTTCTTTTTGGCACAGGTATAGAAAATGTTAACATCATGGAACACTCATCTGTAATGACACTCTCTCATTCACTAGTGTTTTTCTATCCATCCAAAATAGAAGATGAAAATCTACTTTTTTTAAATTTCAAAGCAGCTTCTAAATACAGATGCACACTGATTAAATAGGAACAAATATATGACAAAAATAAATGAAATATTGACACTTGACTTACATGAAGACATTAAAAATGTAATCGACCTTGAAGATCGAGAAGATAAAGAAACACAGTATGAGATAGAGTCCTATATAGTTACAGATGGAATCAGCGAAAACCTTTCACTTTTTATTAACAAGTACACATCAAATATCAAAGAAACGGGTGTATGGATTTCAGGATTCTATGGTTCAGGTAAATCTTATTTTGGGAAGATGCTCGGTTACTTAATAGATAATCCTAGTATCAATGGAACTTCTGCAAGAGATAGATTCATACCAAGAGTTAAAGGTACTAAAAACGAAAACTTTATAGAATCAGACATAAGAAGCCTAGATGCAATAAACTCTCGTGTAGTTTTTCTCGATGTTGCAAAACAAAATACAGATAATGGTTTAGCATTTACACTCTTTACCAATTTTCTCAAAAATCTAGGGTTTCGTGAAGATCTTTATGGTTATATGGAGTTTGAGCTTTATATATCTGGTGAACTGGATACTTTTGAAAAATATGCACAAGAGATATTCAACAAAGATTGGAATAAACTAAAGACTAGTAATAGAGAAGTAGCTCGTGCAATGCGTCAAGTATATGCGAAAATGGGATACTCAGATAGTGAATACGATGATACGAAAAATGTTTATGAAAATGCCATTGAAAGTTTTGATGCAAACAAACTAAAAGAAGAGTTAGAAAAATACATTGCAAAGTTTAAAGATGAAAGAGTAGTGTTTATTTTTGATGAAGCAAGTGAAGCTATCAGCCAAAATAAGTTCAATCTTCTTGACCTTGAAGGTATCAGTGAATCACTCTCTAGTCTAAGTGGTAAAGTTTGGACTATAGCCATAGCTCAAGAGAAACTTGACGATGTAATAAATAATGCAAATGTCAACAAGAGTCAACTCTCAAAGGTAACAGATCGCTTTAAAACAAAGATACATTTAGATGCTACCGATGTAGATATCATCATCCGTGGAAGACTCTTACAGAAAAAAGATGAGCATGTTAAAACACTCATGGACTTTTACAACAAAAACAATGGCGAGATATCAGAAGCCACAAACCTAACATCTTCATTTCCAACTAAAACAGAGTCTGCTGAGGATTTTGCAACTTACTATCCATTTCACAAGTATCAGTTCCACCTGCTACAAAAGTTCCTGTTTAGCTCCAATGCACTAGTAGCAACTCAAATCGCAGCAAGAGGGATGATTATTACAACTTTTGATGTGTTAAGAAAACAGATGCGAGATGAATCTCTCTTTACTTTTACTACAGGACACGATATTTGTAGTGAAGCGCAAACAGCACCACCAACAGATCTTGGAATTAAGTATGACAATGCAAAAAAAGTTCTTCAACATGCAAACTCTAAACTAGATGGTGAACTACTTTTAAAAACTATTCACTTTCTAAGTGATTCAGAACTTGTTCCACCAACAGTTGAGAACATCACAAAGACTTACATCAAGGATTTACAGACTTACTACAGTGATAAACCAATTGTAGAAGAAGCATTGATACTTTTAGTTGATGCCAAAATTCTACTACTCTCAAACAACAACTATAAAATAACATCAGACCTTGAAAGCAAGATGCTAGAAGAGATGAAAGATTTTGATGTTGAGCTTTATATCAAGAAAAGAGAATTGACTACTTACATAAAAAAGACAGGACTCTTTAATTCAGTAGCAAGTATCAACGACAATGACTTAGCTTATAAGTTCAATATACTGACAGATTTAGATGATGATATTAGCCCATCAACGAACAAACACCTGAGACTTACAGCTTATAGTCTTTTTAACATAAATGGAGAGATACAAGACTTTATAGAGGGTATCAGGATGGATACTCAGTATGATAAAGACCTCATTACTCTCATTCCAAACAACTCTCACTTTGAAGAGATAAGTAAGCTTATCGAAGAGGTGAGAAGATATGGGTTTATGGAAGATAAATACTCAAATGACAATGACCAAAACAAACGCCAAATCATCAGAGAATTTTCTATTATAAAAGAAGAAAAAGAGAAAGACCTTCTAAGTAGAATCGAAGAAGCTTATGCCACAGGTTCGCTTATCTATCTTTACGATGTAGAACTTCTAAACAGAGACTCTTTCAAAGGCACAACAAATGAAGTACAAAGAAAACTTATCAACAACAACTACACAAAAAGACTCTCTTCTCAACTATCAGAATCTATTGCTCCCAAACTATTAAACGAGCAGACAAACAGTAAACTCGAGAGAAACTTTTCAGGCAATGACTTTAAATTTTTTGACGATAATGGAAACTTTGTGGGAGAGAACCTAAAAGTTGTTGAAGAGATTAAATCAAGAATCACAAGACTAACAGATGGAAAATCTATAGAGATAGAACTCGCAGGTGCTCCTTGGGGTTATGCTTATGGAACAGTAGTCACAACACTCGCTGCACTCTTTCGTGCAGGAAGACTTTTAGTTAAACATCAATCACATGAATATTTTGCATATAGTGACAGAGCAGTCCACGAAGTCTTTACAACAAGCAACCGTTTTAAAGCAGCATCATTCAAGTCACTATCTAAAACACTTAGCAGTTCTCAAAAGAATGAGATTGTAGGAGTGATGACAGATCTAAAATTTGAAGAACATACGGGTAAAAAAATATCTTGGGATACTAATGACTTTGAGTTAGTGGATGCTACACGAGTTCTTGCTGATCGTTTTATTATTGAGTTGGCTACCATGAAAGATATGGTGCCTAACTTTGAGTCAGTATTTGAAAGTGTAGCAAACCAAAAAGCCACACTTCAAAAATATTCATCTCTAACAACAGAAGCCAACTACATAGACAAAGCAGAAGAGTTTCTTTACAATAAGAAACAGTTCATAGATGCAATAAATGCAATCGTGAAAGCCCAAAAATTTATAAAGAAAAACTTCCTAAAAGTAAAAGAGTATAAAAGCTTTGCAAGTGAGGTAGTAAGCGAACTCTCTAAAGCAGACAAAACAAGCAACACTATCGCAGACGCAGAAGAAGAGTTTAACACTCTTTATAAAACTGATCTAGTGGCAAACTTTGGAAAGCTACAAGATTTGGCACAGAGTATAAAAGATGAGTACTATCAGCTAATGAAATCTGATGTAGCCATTATGACAAGAAGCTATGAATCACTGCAAAACCAAATAAGTAAAGCTCAAGAGGAAGTAAACTCTTACCCAGCAGAACTAAATAGACTCAATGCTCAAAAGCTACAAGAACTCTCTCGCTACTGTAACAGTCGTATAGTTCCTACAGTAGAGATGGAATACTCCATAGAGTGTAAAAGCTGTAGCTACTCACTCTCTGAAGTTTTAAACTACATTCAACTTGTTTCCAACAAAGAAGCAGAGCTGACTATCATCGAAAACAGTTTTGTGAAAGTAGAAGGAACACCTCCCGAACAAAAAATTCCTAAACAGTTACAATTGAGAGTTCCTAACAAAGTGATGAGTGTTCAAGAGTATAGATCATTATTATCAACTCAGCTTCAATCTCTAGCAGGTTTGAGCAATGATGATCAGATAGAATTAACAGTGGTGGAATAAGATGGATCAAAATATTTTTAATAACTATTTTAAAAAACTAGGCATAAATGAAATAATAAAATTTATAGAGTCCGCACAAGAGAAGATTATCTTAGCAATACCTTCTTTGGAGATTGATCTTGTCAATGCTATAGTGGCAAAAGACATTAAAAATATTCATATTTTAATATCGAAAAATGATATTTTAGGAAATAGAACATCTTCTCATTTCAAAAGTTTAAAGAAGCTATTAAATAGAAATATTACCGTCCGTTACGATGAAAATTCAGCTATTGGTGTTTTAGTATCTGATAACACAGTACTTGTATTTACTCCTCTTAATCATGGAGATGTTGGCATAAATGCATATAAACCATCAACCGAAGAAGCCAAACAAATTACATTGATGATACAAGCTCAAATAGTTCCAAACATTGTTTTAGAAAATAGCAAACCAGAAATTGGAAAAAATGTAATAACAGCTAAGGATGTCGAAGTTGTAGAAAAAGAAGCAAAACAACTAAAACAGTTAGAGTCATTTAAAACAATACAAAAATTAAACATGGTATTTATTGAACTGGTCGTTAAGGGAATAAATGTTAAAAACAAGACAATAACTATTCCTAAGGAACTTATAACGGACACAGGAAAATCTGTGGAACTCAATAAGATTTTAGAGAGCAAAGCACATATTATTACCAATAAGGAAAAGGTTAGTAAATATTCAGCCGAAATAGATACATTAGTAAGAAAGCTTAGGAACGATTATATTGTTTCCATAAAAGGTGGCTATGGATCAATATTAAATACAAACCTTCAAGAAAGTTTTGATAAAGACCTTGAAAGTACACAGCTAAAGATTGATAAATTATATGAAAAGTTAAAAGACACCCTTAAATCTGAGCAGACGAAGACGGTGAAAACTTTAACAAATTACTTTTTTAAAACATTAAAAAAAGACCCTCCTAAGTCTTTTTTAAAGTTTCAATCTTTATTTGAAGAAAATGATGAAAATTTAAAAAAATGGATTGAAGAGAAATTAAATATTACTATTGGGAATGCCTTTGATGATTCCATTACAATTAAAGTGATTTATAAAAATTTATCAGAAAGACTTTTAGAAGATCAAGGGTTTATAAATGAACTTCATAATGCAAAATTATTAGATAAGGATACTTTATAAATGAAACTAAGTGATCATGTTGACCATATACGAGAGCTAACTTACAGAGCATTTGACAAGCAGTTCGCTCGTCTTGGTGTCGGTGCAAGTAAAACTATGGAGATAGAAAAAATCCCATCAGAGTTACATACAAAGAGAAAAAAACTAGATGAACTACTCCAAAGTCACATCGATGAAGTGGGTAGCTATGAAGATGCTAGAGAAAAAGCACTTGATGAACTTACTTTTACACTCTTTAACCGTATAGCTGCTGTAAAGGTTATGGAAGCTCACAATCTTTTTGCTCCTATCATCACAAAACAAGGTGAACACGGAGACAGATCATTTGGTCATAAAGCTTGGTTAGAAGAAAACCCTGATATGCGAAGCACAGAACTAGAAGGTATCCGCCAATACATTAAGTATGCTTTTAATGAACTGGGTGCTGACATACCTCTTTACAACAAAGACTATCCCTATGCACTGCTTCCACATGTAATAGAGCTAAATGAGATCATAGAAGCTTTTAATGTAGTCGTAAATGATACTCAAGTAGAAGATAATATCTGGCAGAGTGATGATATATTGGGCTGGTTATATGAGAGCTATAACAATGCTAAAAAACAAGCTCATAAAGATAGTGGTGACAAAACAGAATACGACAAAGTATCTCTACAGTCTCAGGTCTATACTCCTCGCTGGGTAGTGCAGTTTTTAGTAGAAAATTCACTTGGAAAACTCTACCTTGAGATGTTTCCAGACTCAGAGATAAAAGATAACCATAAAATTGCCAATGCTCCAAAAGAGAGAGTACGAGACAGAAAACCACTACATGAAGTAAAACTCATAGATCCTGCATCTGGTTCAGGTAACTTCTTACTTTATGCCTTTGACCTTTTTTACGAGATGTACATCGATCAGATAGAAAACTATGGTGCTGATTATGATGAAGATGATATATCTAGGCTTATCATAGAGAACAATCTTCATGGTATAGACCTGGACGACAGAGCTATACAACTTGCACAGCTTGGACTTTACATAAAAGCTAAAAGAAAAAAAAGAACCGTTGGAAACCTACACTTCAATGTCATTTCATCAGATTTCTACTTACCAGAGTATGAAGATGTAAAGTACATCTTTGAAGATGATAAAAAGCTAGATTCTCAGCAGATAAAACTGATAGAAAATATCTGGGGTGATCTGAAGTTTGCTTATAAGTTTGGCTCACTCATCAAGATAGAAGAGAAGATAAAAGTACAGGTAGAAGCTCTTTATGATAAACAGCAACGAGAAGGTGCAGACCTCTTTTCTTCAGCAGATATACAAGAGTATAAAGAGTTTGAGCAGAACTTTTTTGTAAACCTTGAGAAAGCAGTAGAGAAGTATGCCAAAAAAGAGGGCAATAGCTTTTTGATAGGTAAGACTCAAGATGCTATTACATTTTTAAAGCTCTTGAGTACTAAGTATGATGTGGCTACGGCTAATCCTCCGTATACGGATAGTAGTGATTTTGGAAAGGATTTAAAAGAATTTATAAAAGCTAATTATGAGAAGCCTTATAAGTTTCATACAAATTTATATGCCACATTCATTAAACGAAGTTACGAATTAATTAATGATAGTGGGAAAATGGCACTTGTTCACCCTCCAACATTTATGTATATAAAAACTTTTGAAGATGTTAGAAGATTTATACTTGAAAAAACACATATTGACTTCTTTGTTGAATGGGGGTATTTAGGTATGTTTAATCCATCTGCCAGAGTAGATAGTGCCATGTATATTTTAGAAAAAAATCAAACTACTGACAATGCAGTATTTATGAAACTAAATGAAATGTACGAAGGTAAAAGATATAATGTCTTTGTAGAAGCTTTGAATGATTATATTGCAGGCATTTCTAACAAGCAAAACTACACTCTCCCGCAAGAAAAACTAAACATAATCAAGTCTTACCCTTTTATTTATTGGATTAGTGATGAGTTTAGGGAAAAGTTTGGATATGAATCTTTAGATAAATTTTTCAAGGTTTCTCAAGGAATGTCAGTATCTAATGGTGAAAGATTTTTAAGGTTTAATTGGGAACTTACCCCAAGCAAAATTGATGATGGAAAAGGATCATCAATTGATTGGGCTCGTTTCCCAAAGGGTGGGCCGTATAAAAAATGGACAGGTAACTTATGGTTATGTGTCAATTGGAAGAATAACGGGGAAGAGCTTAAAAACTATAAGAAAGCTGTTTTGAGAAATCAACAATATTACTTTACCGAAGGATTAACTTATAGTAGTAGTGGTTCAAAAGGAACAACATTTAGAATATTACCTCCAAGTGCTGTAATTAGTGGAGGAGGTCCAGGAATTCATAAAATTAGTAATAAATATTCAAATTATTATTCTCTTGGTTATCTAAATTCAAAGTTTGTTTCATATGTTATTAATTGCCTTAATCCTACTGTGAATACAACTCAGGGAGATCTCAATAGAATCCCATTATTAGATGTTGGAGAGATTGCTATACAAAAAATAGAAAGCTGTGTTGCTCAATCTATTAATGTAACTTCTAAAATTCTAAGTTTTTCTATTTTAGAAAATACTTTTTCTCTATCTCCCTTGCAATTTCTTAAAGGGAATTTTAAAGAATCTCTTAAAGCTTATCTTGTTTATGAAAATTACTTGAGTGCACTGTTATTGATATATCAAGGAGTTATCGATCAAGAAATTTTGAAAAATATTGACTTACCTATCCAAGATAAAGAAATACTACTTGAAAGTGAGGGAAAAAGTCTTGCCTCCTTACCAGTGGAAATGAAAGCCAAAGAAGCCTATCTCACAAATGAAATAGGAGAATTCCCTGTTAGTGTTATTGGAAGCTTTATAGAAGCATTACCTGAAGAAAAGTGTAAAAGTAAAGAGAGTGTTATAAATGAATTTAATTCACTCTATCAAAGCAACAATGACCTAGAAGAATTTTGTATCCGACATCAAGTCAACCCTATTAATGTTTGGTATTGGTTCAGAGAGTCAAAAGTGATGCCAAAACAACGGATAAATAAAATAGCTATGGAATTTCTGATAGATATGATTCGTGAGATACTTATGGAGGATGATGATGGTATTATCCCTTTAGTACAAAATTCTAGTGAAAAAATATTGATAGACAGAATTCAAGATAAGTTCAATCAAAAAGGTTTTAGTTCTGCACAGTTTTCATCATTTGATAGTTTATTAGGTCGAGAGTTAAGTGATTACCTAAATAATCATTTTTTCAGCGATTTATCTGATTATTTAAATGTATTTATGTATATGTCAAAAACACCATTCATTTGGCATCTAACAAGTGGAGAACACCAAGGTTTTGATGCCTACATCATCATCTATAAATGGAGCAGAGATAACCTCTTCCGCCTAAAATCAGTTTACATAGAACACAGAGAACGATCCCTTGTAAACCGACAAAGTGATTTAGCAGATAACAACAGTGCCGAAGCCCAAAATGAAAAAGATCTCATCTACAAACAACTAGCAGAGATAAAAGAGTTTAAACTAAAAATAGATGAACTACTAGAAGAAGGCTACAACCCAATCCTGGACAGCGGAGTAGGAAAAAACATAGCCCCACTACAAAAGAAAAAGATGCTAGCCTACGATGTCCTAAATGCAGGACAACTTAAAAAATATCTTGCAGCGGATTGGTAGGATAATTATGAAAAAAATAAATCTTCCAAAATTAAGTGCTGAAGTAGAGCTAGAATATAATCAAACGGTGGTTTTTATAGGGGCAAATGGCTCTGGAAAAAGCCGACTAGGTGCTTGGATAGAAAAGAAGCATTCAAAAAAAATACATAGGATTTCAGCCCAAAGAAACTTATCTTTTAGTAGTGAAACACCTCTAAAATCTTTAGCTGCTTCAGAAAAGTTTTTTTATTATGGAAATGATTATGCTGCAAGCCCTGGGCATATAGAAAAAAATCCTCTTGCGGCTAAAGCACAAGGAAGATGGGGACAAGGTAAATATACTACAGGGTTATTAAATGATTATGATCATCTACTGACAATGCTTTATGCTGAACAAAATTTACGAAATGAAAATTTAGCTAAAAAGATAGATATAAGTGTTGGATCGACTATTGATGATAACTTTAAAGTATCCTCAAATATTGAGATACTGGTTGATACATGGAATAAACTTTTACCACATAGACAAATAGAATTTAGTGATCAAAAGATCATTGTTAAAAAGGGTAATGAGAATTACTTTGGAACAGAGTTGAGTGATGGAGAAAGAGTAATAATATATCTTATAGGTCAAGTCCTTAGTGTTGAAAAAGACAATATTTTAGTGGTCGATGAACCTGAAATCCACATACACAAATCTATAGTCAACCATTTGTGGGATGAATTAGAAAATTTAAGAAGTGATGTTGATATTTTTTATATTACTCATGATTTAGATTTTGCTAAAGAAAGATTTGGAAGTAAAAAGATATGGGTAAAAAGTTTTGATGGAGCAGAAAGTTGGGAATGGGAAGAGATAGATTTTGCTAATGATGAAGAGTTTAATCAAATTCATTTTGAAGTTATGGGATCAAGAAAGCCTGTTCTTTTTGTTGAAGGTGAAAAAGGAAGTTTAGATACAAAAGTTTATACAAAACTATATCCTGAATATACTATAGTTCCTGTCAAGTCATGTGATTCTGTGATAGAGATGGTCAGTTCTTATAAAAAAGAATGGACACTTCATAATATAGCACCAGTTGGTATTGTAGATAAAGATTTTAGAGAAGAGAGTGATATAGTTGCATTAAATACTAAGGGTATTAGTGTTCTTAGTGTTTTAGAAATTGAAAACTTATTTTGTTTACCAGAAGTTGCTAAGTATGTTTATGACTTATTGAGTTCTAGTATGCATTTTGATAAGTCATTTGATGAAATCACAGGGGAAATAAGTGCTGTAGTTGTAAAAGTATTAGAAGACGATATAGATAAATTAGTATTAAATGCAACACATAGAAGAATTGTAAATTCATTACACAGATTTCCACAACCAAAACATACAGAGAACTTGAGTGAAAAATATAATGAATATATAGCAACTATTGATGCCAAGGCGATAGAAAGTGATATTCGTACAATTTTTGATGAAATAAAAACAAAAAATGATACTTCCGAGATGGTTTGCTATATTGATAATAAAGGATTGTCTGCACAGATCGCAAAGATACTTGGAATGACAAAAGATAGATACATAGAAACTGTTATTAAAAACCTTGAAGATGAAAAGTTGAAAGACATATTTTTACACTATTTACCTCAAATAATAGTGGAGGGGGAATGATGATGAATAATATAACCTGCCAAGAACTATTAGACCTAAGAGAAAACTATCAGTTTGAAGTGAAGTCTGCTCAAGGTCGTAATGGTAATGGTGAAGTTCCAAAAGATGTATGGGAGAGCTACTCTGCTATGGCAAATAGCGAGGGTGGTATGATTTTACTTGATGCCAAAGAGCTTGATGATGGAAGCTTGAATTTCTTAGGTATCAAAGATATTGAAAAAGTACAAAAAGAGTTTTGGACTACTGTAAATAACACTCAAAAAGTTAATTTTAATATTCTATCTCCTACTGATGTCAAAGTACTCATTTGTGAAGAGAAGCAACTATTATTAGTAAAGATAACTCAAGCATCAAGAAAGCAAAAACCAATTTATTTGGGTAGCAATCCTTTAACAGGAACATACCTCAGATACCACGAGTCAGACATAAAAGCAAAAGATGAGATCGTTCGTCATATGTTAGCTGATGCAATTAATGATTCAAACGATACTGCAATCCTTAATGGTTACAGTATGGATGATATTGATGCAGATAGTTTAAGTGCTTATAGAAATCTATACAAAAGTACAAAGGGTAATCATCCTTGGGCAATGTTAGAAGATAAGGAGTTTTTGATTCAACTAGGTGGATACTCCACAGATAGAGTAACAAAAGAAGAGGGTTTAACTCTCGCAGGACTTTTGATGTTTGGAAGGCTGCGATCAATTTTAGATGGTGTTTCTAACTACCTTGTGGATTATCAAGAACAGACTGAGAATGCTGAAGATAGATGGATAGATAGAGTTACTACAGATGGCAACTGGTCTGGAAATCTGTTTGATTTTACTCAAAAAGTCTATAGAAAATTAACAGCTGATTTGAAGATACCGTTTAAACTCAAAGATTCATTTCAAAGAGTGGATGAGACTCATACACATGAAGCTATTCGTGAGGCTCTTGTTAACACACTTATTCATGCAAACTATCAAGGAAGACTTGGTATCTTAATCGTCAAGCATCCCAAAGGTTTTAGCTTTAGAAACCCTGGTCTTCTTAGAATATCTAAAGAGGATCTATTTCAAGGTGGAAAGAGTGACTGTAGAAATAAAGTTCTGCAAAAGATGTTTCAGTACATAGGTATGGGTGAGCAAGCAGGTTCAGGTTATCCAAAAATATTAAGAGCATGGATGGAACAGCACTGGCAGTATCCAAATGTAGATGAAGATAGACTCTACGAAACTACCACCCTTTACATGCCAACAATTAGCCTTTTTCCTGATGATATACAAAATGCACTAACTCAAAAATATCAAGATAACTATACAAATTTGGATAAAGATTCACGACTGGCACTAATACTTGCTTATGTTGAGAATAAAGTTAACAATGCAAGACTTTCTACTATAGCTGCTATTCATCCTGCTGATGCAACAAAAGTATTGAGAAAACTAGTTGAAAAAGAGTTGTTGATTCCAGATGGTGTGGGTAGAGGAACAAAATACCACCTAAATGAGAATTTCAATATTCTTAAGGTGCAACCTATTGACCTTAAGGTGCAAGTAAATGAGCCAATGGTGCAACTTAGTGATAAGATAATGAAGATAAGAAAAGCTAAAAGAACACCGCCAAATGAGATGATAGAAGCTATTCTAGAGCTATGTCAAGATAAATTCATAACCAAAAATGAGCTTGCATCCTTACTAGACAGAAAAGTAAGCACAATTAGAAATAAGTATTTGACAAAAATGATAAAAGATGGTCTGCTTGAACTAAAATATGAAGAGATAAATCATAGAAATCAAGCATACCAAACAAAGGCAACTGATGATTAATTCCTTTAATAAATTAGAAATTAAAAGAATTTTTATTAAAGCTTTTATTAAAGGAGTGATGTAGTTATGATTGATCAATGGTTCAAAAAAGATATAGATACTATCTACAATAAACATCAAATCGTGGTGTTTATTGATGAGTTTCAAAAGGCTAAGTTTTTACTTGACACCTTAGATAAGAGTATTGAAGTTCATCAAGTATCTAATGAGCTTGAAGAGTTACATGTAAAGTACTTGATTGAAAAGAATAGAGCTAATGGGAACAAGTATCTTATCTACACTTCACGAGAAAAAGATGAGTTGAAATTTATTCGTGAGTATTGTGAGACTAATGGTGTTATAGAAATCAAATATCTTCAAAACTACATAAAAGATAAACTACATAAAACTCTGAACCTAAATCTCAACATGACAGAAGATAAACTAATATCTGCTGCTAAAATGAGTGTAGGTAAAGATGCTAACTACTGGATTAGTCTAAGTAGTGGAGTAGGTGAAATATTTGATATGGAAAAAGAGTTGCTACCCTTCTTGCATGATCCCAAAAGCTATACAGATAAATATGATGACCATCTTAAAACACAGTTCTACAAAAAGATAAATGAACACCTTAATCAAAAGTACCTAGAAAAACCAGCTGAGACATTAGCACAGGAAGTCCTTACAGCTATGTTTGATGGATTAGCTAGTGGAAGTATAGATAAGACTTTTGAGCATGTGTATGTAGCTTGGTTGGATTCTAGGGAGTATAAACAATCTTTAGATAAATATCTTAAAGGTTATACTCCTTCTCAAGGCTTGGATATTTGGAAAGTTCATCCATCTCATCCATTTTTGAGTGTTGATTATAAGTGGTTAAAAGAGATAGGTATGGACTTACACGATAGAGATGCAATGGTTAGACATATGTCAAAAATCAACCAAAGACGAGAGAATAGACAAGCTAAAAGTATGGGTATTACTTTTTGGAATGATGTAAAAAAGTTAGTGGAGTTTGATGAACGAGATATTAATCAACTCTCATCTCTGAATGAATGTATAGAGTTTTACACAA
The DNA here is from genome assembly GCA_045046645.1 of Sulfurimonas sp. Lineage (GTDB taxonomy): Bacteria > Campylobacterota > Campylobacteria > Campylobacterales > Sulfurimonadaceae > Sulfurimonas. The sequence continues at coordinate 14,607 of JASFZD010000094.1, forward strand.
AACACCTCTATAAAGTGGATCAGTCTATGCGAAGACTCTATACTGAGTTTCTTGAAAACAGAAGCATACTCGATCCATATCAAGAGTACTACAAAAATATTATTACAATCTTTTTAGATAAATGGTTTAAATTTTTTAGTGAGTATGAGCAGAACCAAACAGGTACACTTGATAGAATCATTAGAGAAAACGATAAAAAAGTTGCTGTAATTGTAGGTGATGGGGTTACTTATGAAGCAGCGAAGAATGTATCAAATATAGTCTCCTCAGAGTTCAAATTTACAGACAACATTATCTTAGTAGATACTCCATCAGAGACTGAAAACAATATGAGCCAAATTTATATCTCTACAGGTGAAGCAAAAGCTACTCTACAAAAAAGAGAGCAGTTCCTTGCATCAGAGCATAGTGATAAAGATATTGGGTTTGTTTATCTTGATAAGGTTACAGAGGAGACTCAACACCAATACTTAATATGCCAGTATAAAGACATAGATGAGCTTGGCGATAAAATGAATAACAAGGCTCTTAAATATTTTGCAGAAGCAGAAAAGTACTTTGCAGAAAAAATAGAGATGTTACTTAACAATGGATACCAAAAAGTTTATCTCATTACAGACCACGGATTTGTTCTTACTGGCTACTTGAGTGAATCAGACAAAGTAGAAGTTAGTTTTACTGGTGATGTTAAAAAAGCTGAGAGATATATCAGAACCGTAGATAGGCAAGGTTTCAATAGCTCTATAATTATAGAAAAAGAACAGTCTTATCATGAGTATAATTATCTGTATTTTTCAACAACTATGAGTCCATTTAAGACTGTTGGTGCTTATGGTTTTAGTCATGGTGGCTTATCTCCACAAGAGTTAATTACTCCATTTCTTTGCTGGGAGACAGATAATACAGATGCAAACAGTTTATCTGCTAGTATCGTAAATAAAAGTGATTTAGCATCTGTAATGGGATCGCTATACAGTGTTAAAATTAAAGCTGAAGTCTCTAGTGACAACTTATTTACTCAAGAGAGAAAAGTTTACCTTCTGTTTTTTGCACAAGGAAAACAGATATCTAAAAGTGACATAATTACACTTACAAGTGGCTCTGAGATAGCAAAAGAGTATCCTTTTGATGGATATGATGAGATAGAGGTTCAACTGCTCGATATTACAACTAAAGAGCAATTAGATAGAGCTGTAATTAAAAAAGATAATGCCAGAGATTTTGGCGGATTACTATAATGTTTAGGGGTATATGATGATTGTATTGGATGACTTAGATCAAAAATTATTAGATAATTTCAGAGGGTATGTTGTTAAGAAGGACTTGGTTCGTTCTGTAAAAGTTGGTGCAAATGTACCAGTCTTTGTACTTGAGTATCTTATAGCAAACTCTTGTTCTACTGATGATGAAGAGAAGATAAAAGAGGGGCTTGATAATGTAAAGAAGATTTTAGCTGAGCATTATGTAAATCCTGAAGAAGCAACTAAAATTCACTCTCGTATCAGAGAAGATGGTAAGTATAAGATTATTGATAAAATATCTGTTCGTCTTGATTCTAAAAAAGATAAATATTGGGCACATCTTCAAAATAGTAATATCAAAGATGCAAATATAAATGACGCCCTTGTTAATCAACACGACAAGATGATGATGGGTGGTATATGGGCAATTATTGATGTTGAGTATGATCCAAGTATTAAAATAGGTCAAAATATATTTCCATTTGTAGTTCAAAATATAAAACCGATTCAACTTTCTACATTTGACAACTCAAAAATAATAGATAAAAGAGCAGACTTTAATAAAAAAGAGTGGCTGGATGTTTTACTTCGTAGCTGTGGATATGAACCAGAAGCTGAGGAAATGACAGAAAGAGTTAAGATGCTACTACTTTCTCGTTTACTGCCGATGGTTGAAGCAAATTTCAACTTTATAGAACTTGGTCCTCGATCTACTGGTAAGTCATTTGTATATAAAGAACTTACACCTTATGCTGTACTTATCTCTGGTGGTCAAGGAACAATTGCTAAGTTATTTGTTCATGGTTCAACTGGAAAAGTTGGTGCAGTTGGTCAATGGGATGCTATATGTTTTGATGAGGCTACAGATAAAATTTTTAAAGATAGGGATGCCATTCCTCTAATGAAAGATTATATGGAATCGGGATCATTCTCTCGTGCTGGAGCTGGTGGTGAGATTACAGGTGTTGCTTCTATTATTTTAAATGGTAATATCAATCAACCAGTTGAGACTGTACTGCAAACTTCTAATCTTTTTAGTCCACTATCTGATGAAGTGAATAGTGATACTGCATTTTTAGATCGTATTCATTTTTACTTGCCTGGTTGGGAGATGATAAAGTTTGCACCAAAACACTTTACATCAAACTTTGGGTTTAGTACGGACTACTTCTCTGAAGCATTAAAATCATTTAGAAGAGTGACTTATACAGATGCTCTTGAAGAGTTTTTCTCTCTAGGCTCACACCTGAAACAAAGAGATACAAAACCAGTAAAGAAAACTGTTTCTGGATTTATAAAACTGATGCACCCTGATGGGAATTACACAAAAGAAGATGTGAGAGAATATCTTGTACTTGCACTTGAAATGAGAAGACGAGTAAAAGAACAACTCAAACGAATTGGTGGTATGGAATTTTGGGATACAAACTTTTCATATATAGATAAAGACACTCAAGAAGAGTTCTTTGTAGGACTACCTGAAGAAAAAGGCTCACACCTTATAGAAAATACTCCATTGCAACCAGGAGTTTGTTATACAAGTACAAGTGATGGCGAGAATATGGCACTTGTAAGAATCGAAGTTGTTACTACCGCTGGATCTGGAAAGTTAAATATTACAGGCGTAAGCAGCACAAATGTAAAAGAGAATATCAAAAATACATATCAGTACATTAAAGCTAATGAAAAAACTATACTCAGTGAACAACACTCACTACAGAACTTTGATGTAACCATTCAAGTAAGCAATGTACTTGGTGCTACAATCTCTACAGGTGTAGGTTCCGCTGTATATATAGCAATAGTATCTGCAATCTACAAAAAGAATTTAAAAGCAGGCTTGGCAGTACTTGGAAATATATCTGTAGGTGGTGCAATTGAGAGGGCAACGAACTTTGCTGAGAAAATCACTATGCTTTCAGAAAATGGAGCAAAAGCCGTAGTTGTTCCTATGGATAACTTAACAGAATTAACAAATGTACCAGCTTCTGTACTTGGACATACTGATGTGCCTTTTTACTCGAATAATCAGATGTTGATGCAGAAGAGTATTTTGATAGAATGATGTAAATAGACAATTATAAAGATTGCTATATGAAATTATAAATTTGAACTTAAAATGGTGTTTTCAGCCTTTTTAAACTATCAATTAGTGTGCTTCGCTTAACACCAAAAGTTCTGCAAATGGCTGCTTTACTCATACCATCATCAAGAGCTTTTTTTATTGTAGCTAGTTTTTCAGTATCAATTGCACGTGGACGACCACCTATTCTTCCTCTGGATTTTGCAGCTTTTAGTCCAGCCTTTACTCTCTCTTGAATCAGAGTTCTTTCAAATTGTGCCAATGCTCCGAAAATAGGTCCCAAATCAACAAAGGTACTAAAGCGGACATAGGTTTTAAGTTACATTTTATCATGTAAAATTCGGTCCATATCTGCCCCATAAAGCCTAATTTTT
>JASFZD010000095.1:0-13636 GCA_045046645.1 Sulfurimonas sp.
TCTATCAAGTGAAAATTTACCAGCTCCATTGCCTAAAAGCACAAGAAGCATCAAGATGTAGTACAACACAAGTTCATATCCATTTTGAAGTTTTATAATTGTACCTTGCACTAAATCACCATTGACATAAGCATCAGTAAATGTTACTGCTTCATCAACAAAAGCAAAACCGTTTGTTCCATGAACAGTTGCGATAGCCACAAACATAATCACAATAAGAGGAATAGAGATAAAACGAGTCAGTAAACCTAAGGTAAGAAGAATAACACCTATTACCTCTGTGCTTGCTGCCATGTAAGCGTTGAGTGTAGGGAACGGTATGCCCATATATGTAAACCATTGCACTACCGAATCCATATCTGCCCATTTAAGCATAGCTGGAGCATAAAAAGTATAGGCGAGGATAAGTCTTAAAAATAGCAATCCTGCTGAGCGTGTGTATTCACTAAAGCGTGAAAATTCTGTGTACATTTTTTTGAGTAACATAATAGACTCCTTTATTTGTCTGATAGTGTAATTGTAACTTTTATCTGTGTAGACTGTGTGCAGTAAAAAAGTGAAGTGACTTCATCTGAAGTTACACACAGACTACACTCTATTTTTGATATACTACTATCAATAAACTTCCAGAAGGTTTCAAAATGTTTAAAAAACCAGCTTGCAATATGACAAATAAAGATTCATACATTAGAGTTTTCATTGCTTCTATTATTATGCTATATGCTTTTTTTAGCAACTCTTTTCTATTGGGAACTATTGCAATTATCATTTTTTATACAGCATATACAAGATTTTGTTTTATATATTTTGCTTTAAAATTAAACAATCGTTTTAGCAAAAACAACTACTATCTTTCACTCCTTCCAAAACATAGGAGTTCACCAGTTTTTATTTTTGACGAGGAGGAAAATATCCTTTTTGGAAACACTCCTGCAAAACAAATCTTACCTGATATATCGAATATTGATGACCTAAAAAAAGGGGACTGTTCAAAAATCAATATACACAATAAAGAAGATAAAATCATTTATGAACAAGATGGTAACTATTTTCAAATAGAAATGATTCCTCTCAAAAATGAAAGATTAACCTTAGCTTATCTAACGGATGTAACCGAAGTTATTGAACTTAATGATGCAATTGAAGAGACACAAAGAGAGATAATATATGCTATGGGGGAACTAGGAGAAACACGCTCTAAAGAGACTGGTAATCATGTCAAAAGAGTTGCACTTTATTCTAAAAAATTGGCACTTTTATATGGACTTCGTTATGAAGAAGCGGACAAACTTCACATGGCGAGTCCCATGCATGATATAGGTAAAGTTGGTATTCCTGATGCAATTTTAAATGCACCCAGAAAACTAACTACTGATGAATTTGAAATCATGAAAACACATGCCCAGCTTGGGTACAATATGCTCAAACATTCAGATAAACCCATCTTAAAAGCAGCTGCTATTGTGGCTGGTGAACATCATGAAAAATGGGATGGTTCAGGATATCCAAATGGAAAAAGTGGAGAAAACATTCATATTTATGGTCGTATTACTGCTGTTGCTGATGTTTTTGATGCACTGGGGAGTGAAAGAGTTTACAAAAAAGCTTGGGAGATGGATAAAATTATAGCTCTCTTTAAAGATGAACGAGGAAAACATTTTGATCCTAAGCTTGTTGATTTATTCATAAACAATCTTGACGAATTTTTAAAAATTCGTGACAAGTTTAAGGATATTCATGATTAGTTGGCAACATTTTAAAGTCTATTTCGATATATCCACTTCTAAAAGTATAATAACTAGAGCCTTAAAAATTTCGCTTATTGTTGGAACTGCTTTAAATCTTATAAACCAATATCATGCGATAATTTCTTTTAACTTTGTAGATTTAAATATCGCTAAAATATTACTAACATATAGTGTTCCTTATCTTGTTACAACTTATACTGCTACTGCTTTAAAACTTGAGTTTCAGATAGGAACAAAAGCAAGTATTGAAGCTGATTTAGTTTGTGGTAAATGTAAAGCACAAATTCATCTCAAAGAGAATGAACTAATACCAGAATGTCCAGTATGTGGCATCAAAACAAAATGGAGACTCAAATAAATGAAACTATTAATACTTATCTTTTTACTCTCAAACATCTTACTAGCAGGTAAAATAGAGTTGGAAATATTAGGTTCTGGTGGTCCAGAGATTGATGGTCGAGCAAGCACCTCTTATCTTTTATGGATAGATGATGAAGCGAAACTTATTGTTGATATGGGGAGTGGTTCACTCTTGCGTTTTGAGCAAAGTCATGCCAAAATAGAAACCCTAGAAGCAGTAGTATTAACTCACTTACATATTGATCACAGTGTTGATTTGCCTGCCTTTATCAAAGCTGGTTACTTTAGTAAACGCAGACAAAGTTTAGATATTATTGCCCCTTATGGCAATAATTCTTTTCCTTCCATTAATGAATTTTTAGTTGGATTATTTGGCGAGCATGGAGTTTATAGATATATGCAAGATGTATTAACGCCTCAAAGTGATTCATTTCAAATCATTCCTATTGAGATAGACTCTGACACTCCTGTTACAAAACAGTATAAAAGCTTTACTTTGACACTTATCAATGTACATCACGGAAGTGTTCCTGCCCTTGCATTAGCAATTTTTGTGGATGGTAAAAAGATAGTTATTAGTGGGGACACAGATGATAGAAACAAAAATTTAGAAAAGCTGGCAAAAAATGCAGACCTATTTATAGCTCATCATGCAGTACCAGAGCATGCAAATAATTTTGCTAAAACATTGCATATGAGCCCTTCAATTATTGCAAAAGTTGCACACATTTCAAATGTCAAGCAAGTTGTATTGACTCATAGAATGAACAGAACATTTTTTAAAGAAGAAAAGAGCCTAAAGATAATAAAAAGAAGCTATAAAGGTAAAGTGATATTTGCAGAAGATAGAATGAAGATAAAATTATAACAGAGAAGTCTCTGTTATAAGGTAATAGGATTTAACCTTTGCTGCCGCATTTTCCTGCGCCACATTTCTTTGCTGGAGCTTTTTTAGCATCGCCACATTTTGCGTCGCCACATTTCTTTGCTGGAGCTTTTTTGGCATCACCACATTTTCCTGCACCACATTTTGTTGCTGGAGCTTTTTTAGCATCACCACATTTTGCATCGCCACATTTCTTTGCTGGCTTTTCTGTTTTAGCGCCACATTTTCCTGCACCACATTTGTCGCCTGCACTTAGTGAAACTGCACCAAGACCTGTAAATAACGCTGCTCCTAAAAGAAGAGCTGTAAGATTTAACTTTTTCATTTTATATCCTTTGGGTTTTAAGTTGAAACGATTGTAGCATAACAATTACTAATAGTAATGCTACTTATGTTACATTGGAGAAATTATATAAAAAAAGTGTGTAGTGATTGTGTAATGAATTATTGTATAATTTCATATATTTATTAAAAGGCTCTATTATTATTTCAAATAACCAAACACTTATTCAACAATTTCAATCATTTTACAAAGACCATCATCCCAAAAACTTTGAGGATGCAGTTGAAAAATTTGCCATCTTTGGTGGTGTTAATTGGGGTGAAGTGGACACTTCAAAGCCATCTTATGAACTTATACAAAAGCTTATCTTAGATGATTATAGATTTATACGGAATGATGTAACTGAGCTAACTTCCGGAGCACCTCTATACCATTCTGTACTCTCTGGTATAGCTATGGGTGATGGACGCACACACTCAAGTTTTAAAAGAGCTAAAGTAGATAAAGATGCTGGGGAGAATGCTGTAGAAGAACTTGTTAGCAGAGGCATCATCAGATTAGACAAAGCAAAAAACCTTTTTACTTCATGGGACGAAAACGAAAAAGTAGACAATAAACTGTTTTACACCACACCTTTTATGCGTTTTTGGTTCGCCTTTGTCTCGCCTTTATTTAAGGGTATTAGAGATGGTGATTACAAAGAGATTAAAACAAGATTTCTAAATCGTGAAAGCGAATTTGTACAACTCACTTTTGTAGAACTTTCTCATGAACTTCTAAAACGCAACTTTCAAGACGACAAGATAGTAGAGATTGGAACTTACTGGGACAGAAATATAGAGCTTGATATCTACGCAAAAACTGCTTCAGGAAAAACAGTAGTAGGAAGCTGTAAATATAGCAATGCAAAAGTTAAAAAAAGTGAACTCTCAAAACTTCAAGAAATTTGCACAACTGCTAAAATAGAAGCAGACATCTTTGTTCTCGTAAGTAAAAAAGGTTTTTCTAACGAACTTAAATCATTAAAGAGTGAAAGTCTCAAACTTTTTACAATCAAAAACTTTAAATCTCTTGTAGAGTAAAGGGTAAACTTAGCGTTTATCCCAGCTTACCATTTCCGACTTAATAGTAAAATGGAAGAATCTTCGTTGCCTTATCATAAGCAATATATCCAGCAACAGTAAAATATACGTCGTTACTTTTTTCATAATCTCTCTTTGTGCTTTATAAAAAAAATTATAACATACTGCACTTCTTTGCTATAATAATAAAAAGTGAATACAATGCACAAAAAAGTTTTACTTCTTCATGGATGGGGTGGTAGTGATGATCCTCATTGGCAGAGCTGGTTAGCTGGTGAGTTAGCAAAAGATTATGGTAAAGTTAGTTTTTTACGATTTAGTGATGTTGATGCACCTAAGCTTGATGTATGGTTGTCTGAACTCAAAAAAGAACTCGAAGATTTTAAACCAGATATTGTTATTTGTCACTCCTTGGCTAACACATTATGGTTTCACCTGTGCAACAGCGCAAAGATGCAAAATGTTGAAAAACTATATCTTGTCGCACCTCCAAGTTTAACTTGCAGTACCGAGGAGATTCAAGAATTTTTTCCACTCAAGGCACCAAAGAACTTACATGCTAAAGAGGTACTACTTGTCACTTCAACTAATGACCCCTACTTAACACAAGAAGAGGCACTCAAACTACAAAAAACTCTTAACATCAAAAGGAAAGTGATTCAAAATGCTGGTCATATAAACGCAGATAGTGGCTTTGGAGAGTGGGCTTGGATAAAAGAGCAACTTAGCTAAATCTTTAAACAGTCACATCCAAAACATGAGTTGGCTCACTGTTTGTGTCAGCACTTGCTTGTACTTCCTGTGTCTGCGTTTGAGCAACTTCTTGTGCTTTAGGTTGCGTTTGGCTACTAACAACAGCTTGCACATTAGTCTCTGTGGTACCTTGACTTTGACTTGAACTAGGGTCTAATCTTCCAACCTGCACAGAAGATGTATAAGGTGATTGGAATAAATATTGTGCTACTTGCATAACTTCCTCCTCTTTGCTTCTACTACAATTATATCACAAAAATTAATTTAAAGTCATTAATTTAAGAAATATTACTGTATTATTTGATAGATTAAAACAAAGGAAATACTAATGGAAGTTATTTTAAAAAAGAGTGAAGCGGCTGAACCTTTTACATTTAGATTTACAAGTGATGATAAAGTCATCATAAAAAGTGAAAACTACAAAGCAAAAAAAAGTGCTGAGAACGGCATTGAATCTGTAAGAAAAAACTCACAAGATGAAGCAAGATATGAGCTCAAAGAAGCTAAAAATGGAAAATTCTTTTTCAATCTTAAAGCAACAAATGGTCAAGTTGTCGGTACAAGCGCTCTTTTTGCTACAGAAGATGAAAGAACAGATGCTATCGCAACTTTAAAAAGTGAAGCTCCTAACGCTACACTTACAGACGAAGTATAAATTTACATATGAGCAAGTTTATATTTCTTTTTTTATTGAGCGTATCATTTCTTATCGCTTCAATAGATATCAATAAAGCTTCAAAAACTGAGCTTATGCAAATCAAGGGTATAGGTAGTAAAAAAGCACAAAGTATTGTTGATTATCGTAAGAAACATGGAAAATTTAAGTCTGCGAACGACTTAAAAAATGTCAAAGGTATTGGCGATGGTATCGTTAAAAATGTCAAAAATGGTACTAAAGTGAAGAATCAAAAAGCGACTAAAACAAAAGCTAAAAGTGGAACGAAAATTAAAAATAAGAATAAGAAAAAAACAAAAGCTCATGTAAAAAAGACTAAGAGTAAAAAGAAAAGAAAGTCTACTAAAAAGAAAAAAACTTCTAAAAAGTAGCAATTTTTCTTCTTTAATTTTTTATAAAGAAGAAAAATTCATTATCTAACAAATCATCAAAAGAGTCTCATGATACAACTACAAAACATCTCTAAAAATTTCGCTTCTCAAGAACTTTTTCATAATCTCAATCTCAAGTTAAACGCAGGCAATAGAGCGGGATTGGTTGGGCGTAACGGAAGTGGAAAATCAACACTTTTTAAAATCATCTTAGGGGAAGAAACAGCAGATAGCGGTGAAGTTATTATTCCTAAAAATTATAAGATAGGAACACTTAAGCAGCATCTTACTTTTAGCGAGTCAACTCTTAGAGAAGAGGCATCTCTTGCTCTTGAAGAAGAGATGAAATATGATGTGTATAAAGTTGAAAAGATTTTGTTTGGTCTTGGATTTACTCAGGATGACTTAGAGAAAAATCCCCTTTCTTTTTCAGGTGGTTTTCAGATACGCATCAACCTTGCGAAACTTCTTGTGACTGAGCCAAACTTACTTCTACTTGATGAACCTACCAACTACCTTGATATCATCTCTTTGCGTTGGCTTACTAACTTTTTGAGAAGTTTTAAAGGTGAAGTTATTCTCATAACACACAACCGTGATTTTATGGATGGTGTGTGTACACATACGATGGGTTTAGTGCGTAAAAATATAGAAATCATACAGGGAAACACTCATAAATTTTATGAGCAACTATCTGCAAATGATGAACTCTACGCCAAACAAAAAGTCTCACAAGATAAAAAAGTAAAAGAACTTGAAGAGTTTATCGCTAAAAACAAAGCACGCGCTTCAACCGCTGCACTAGCACAATCAAAAGTTAAACAGCTAGAAAAAATGGATATCATGAATGAACTTGCGTTTGATAACACACTTGCCTTTGATTTTAACTTTAAAGAAACGCCTGCAAAGGTTATGCTTGAAGTAGAGAACCTAAGTTTTGGATATTCATCCGAAAATATCCTTTTTAAAAATATCAATTTTAGTATAAAACGCGGTGAATGTATAGGGATTATCGGTAAAAACGGTAAAGGAAAATCAACTCTGCTTAACACTTTAGCAGGTGAATTAAAACAACTCAGTGGAGATATTCATTCTCACCCTTCAGTTGAATTTGCACACTTTGGACAAACAAACATAGCACGACTTCACCCAAACGCAACTGTTAGTGATGAGATACACTCGGCAAATACACAACTCTCTGCTCAAGTTATTAGAAGTATCGCTGGTGCTATGATGTTTAGTGGAGATAGTGCAGATAAAAAAGTCTCTTTACTTTCAGGAGGAGAGAAATCTCGCGTGATGCTTGGTCAGATTTTAGCACGAAATGTAAACTTACTCTTTTTGGATGAGCCTACAAACCACCTTGACATGGAGTCCATAGAAGCACTAACAGAAGCTATAACAAATTTTGATGGTGGCGTTATCATTGTTACTCACTCCGAAGAGATGCTTCGTCGCGTTTGTGATAGGCTCATAATCTTTGCTAAAGATGGTGCTGAATATTTTGATGGGGGCTATGATGATTTTCTTAGTAAAATTGGTTGGGAAGATGAAGAGTCAGTAGAAAAAATTAAAGTTGCTCCAAAATCTAACAAAAAAGAGAACAAAAAACTCCGTGCAGAGCTTGTTAGAGAGAGAAACAAACTCAGTTCTTCACTCAAAAAAGAGGTGGACAGATTAGAATCTAAAATCATGGAGACAGAAGATACTTTAGCAGTGCATCATCAAGAACTCATAGAAGTGTCAAACGCTGGAGATAGTGGGAAACTCATGGAACTCTCAAAACTTGTTTCAAGTGAGGAAAAAGAGGTTGATGATATGTTTGAATCTTTAGAAATCTCTCAGACACAACTTGACACTATAAATGAAGAATATGATAAAAAAATGGAGCTTTTATAATGGATATGCAACTTTACTTTCTTCGCTCAAGTGAGAGCAAAATTGTTTTAGATATGTTGCCTTTTGCTTACTCTTTAGATGAACTCAAAAAAAGCGTAGAAGATGTCTCTGAACTTAAAAGATATAGTGACTTTTACGGATTGACACCTAAAGATTTAGGCTTGTATGCACTTGTGGACAATACTATTGCTGGTGCTATTTGGAGCAGAGAGCTTGAAGGTAGTGTTCCAGAACTAAGTATGGCTGTTTTACCTGCGTTTAGAGGGAGAGGTATCGGTTCAGCTATGATGCAACAGTTTTTACAAGAAGCTGGCGTGCAATATAATACACTATGTGTCTATCTCGCAAAAGAGTCAAACGCAGTGAGATTTTATAAAAAATATGGATTTAAAATCCAAGAAAGCTCACAAAGAAAAAGTTATGTTGATGATTCTCAAGTAATCAAAATGACAAAAGAGCTTGAAAAAAAAGAGCTCATTCGTCCAAGTGATGGCTATGATGCTTCTTATTGGATGGATTAATTTACTTTATCCCCACATCCATATATCTACGCATAAGAGTAATCTCTTGCTTTAAAAAAGGAACTTCTAGCAACTCTTTCTCTGCATTTCTTATCACTTTACCTTGTGGATTTACAATACAACTCATCTTAGAACAATCATCATTTAAAGAGTCACTTGCCACAAGATAACATTGGTTTATTATCGCTAGAGTCTGAGTAAGAGACTTAAAATGTTCAGTTCTAGCAACTCCCCACCATGATGGAACTGCAACAATATCTGCTCCCTCTATTTGTAGCCAAAGATTTTTAAAACGCAGTTCAAAGCAGATAAGGAGTGCTATTTTTATCCCATCTACTTCTATAACTTTCACATCTTCATCTTTGCCTTCTACAAAGTACTTATGCTCTCCTCCAAAACGAAAAAGTTTTGCTTTTGCTCTTTGATGGACTATTTCTCCATTGTGAAATACTTTTACAAAATTAAAAACTTCATCTCCGATTTTTTCTATAATAGTCAAGATTATGATTTTATCTTTTGAAGCTTCTCTGAGGGCTGCATTTGCCTTTTGTGCAAAATCTAAAACAGCATCAAAATGTTCATAATCAAAGCCTGTTAAACATACTTCAGGAGCAACAATGATGCTACCCTTTTTTGCAGTGTTTACATGTGTTAGTAGTGTTTGTAAGTTAGTGTTATAGTTTGGAGTTGTTTTAAAAAGAAGGGAGCAAAGGGTATGCTCCTCTGCTTTAGAAGTCATCATCAAAAGAGAGACTGCCTTTAGAGTAGTTACTCACTGTTGCTTCAAAAAAGTTTGTTTTTTGGTCATTAAATTTTGCGAAATCATCTACCCATTTGATTGGATTTGTGACATTATACAACTTCTCAAAACCAACAGAACGGAGTCTATCATCGGCAAGATACTTGATGTATTGCTCAACTATAGCATCTGTTAAACCTAAAATCTGACCTTGAGTAATGTACTGACCCCAAGCTACTTCAAGTTCCACTGCCTCTTTAAACATCTCTATAACTTCAGCTTTTAACTCGTTTGTAAAAAGGTCTGCTCTCTCTTTTCTTAAAGTATTAATAAGGTTTTGAAAAAGCACTAAGTGTGTTACTTCATCTCTTTGTATAAAACGAATCATCTGTGCAGAACCCAACATTTTTCCAGAACGAGCCAGTGTATAAAGATATGTAAAACCACTATAAAAGTAGATACCTTCTAAGATTTGATTTGCGAAACAGGCTTTTACGAAGTTCGTCTCACTAGGATTGTTAGCAAGTTCTTGATAGACTTTAGCAATCGCATCATTTTTATTTTTAAGCATCATATCTCTACGCCATAGCTCATAAATCTCTTCAGAGTTTGTTGAGATACTATCAACCATAACAGCATAAGATTGTGAGTGTAAAGCTTCTTCAAAACTTTGACGCACTAAGATAAGGTTTACTTCTGGAGCAGTAACATAAGGATTTACATTGTCTATCAAGTTGTTTGTTTGTAGTGAGTCCATAAAAATGAGCTGTGAGAGTGCTTTATCATACGCTGTTTTTTCAACATCTGTAAGCAGTTTATAGTCATTTACATCACGAGTCATATCTACTTCTTTTGGAAACCATGTATTGTTTAACATTACTTCCCAAAGATTGTATGCCCATTGATATTTGATATTATTTAACTCAAAAATACCTGTCGGATTACCACCAAAAATTCTTCTATCATTTACGCTTTCTGTTGAGTCTGGATTGTATATTTGTTTTCTATTCATTTTTGATGGCCCCGTCTTTTAATATATATGATTATATCCTCCTAAAGGTTCTATCTTGTTGAATAGGTTAATTAATATAGAATTTAGAATTTATAAGATAAAATCGTTCAAAGAACTATAAGGAACTTTTATGAATTTTTTTGGAAACCCTAAAATAGATAAATCTGAGTATGACAAAATCAAAAGTTATAACGATAGACTAATTCAAGAAAACAATGAACTTCAAAATCGTATTTCGCAACTTGAAGAAGAAGAAAAAGTCGAATGTGATGACATAGAGCCATTAATGAAGATGCAAAATATACATCTTAAGACAAATATCATGGATATACAAGGAAATCTAGCAGAGTCTGTAAGTAGCTCAAAAGCTAGCCTTAAAACTACAAATGACTTAGCGACAAGTATTAAAAATTCACTCCAAAGAACTAATGAAATTGTTCAGGATTTAGAAGGTTTAAATCAACTCTCCGAAGAGTCTCTTCAGACTGTTTCAGGCTTGTCCCAAAGGACAGAAGATATCAGTAATATCCTCGCACTCATCAAAGATATCTCTGATCAAACAAACCTTCTTGCCCTAAACGCAGCAATCGAAGCAGCACGAGCAGGAGAACATGGACGAGGATTTGCTGTTGTTGCCGATGAAGTAAGAAAGTTAGCTGATAGAACTGATAAAGCAGTCGGAGAGATAAATATATCTTTACAATCCATGAAACAAGATGTCCAAAGTGTCTCTGAGCAATCAAAAAGCATTCAAGACCAAATTACAGAATCAAATGAGTCTATGAATCGACTAAACGACTACCTAGTAAAAGATTCTGATGGACTTATAGATACCTTTGGAGCTATCTCTTTTGCAAATGATAGAGTTTTCATGTCTTTGGCAAAACTTGATCATATTTTATGGAAAGTCAATACTTACTATTCAGCAATCACAAAAGAGGAACAGTTCAAGTTTGTCGATCATCATAACTGTAGACTTGGTAAATGGTACTATGAAGGGGATGGTAAAGAAAACTTCTCTAAATGCCCTAGCTACTCTAAGTTGGAAACTCCTCATGCAATAGTGCATAATGGTACACATAAAGTTTTTGACTTAATGGTTGAGGAAGATGTAAGCACGGAAGCACTTGAAAATGCTTTTAAAGAGATGGAGAGTGGAAGTGATTCAGTATTTATAATACTTGATGAGATACTTAATGATAGGCATTAAATATCTCATCCTTTAAGCCTGCGTTTGGACTCTCTAACAAACATGTTCAAACTATCTATGCCACACTCTTTAGAAAACTCCCTCCCATAGATTTTGAGATTGAAACTTTTCATCTAAGTGATGGTGATTTTTTAGAATGCTATTGGTCTAAAATCCATACCCACACACAAAACACTCCTAATGTTATCCTCTTTCACGGTCTCGCAGGTTCTTACAACTCTCCCTATATTCAAGGAAGCGTCAAAGCCTTAAATAAAGAGGGGTTCAATGTTGTAATAATGCACTATAGAGGGACATCAGGAAAAGAAAATTCTCTTGCTAGGTCTTATCATAGCGGAGATAGTGCTGATGCTTTTGCCTTTATCTTATCATTAAAAAGTAGATACAAAAAAGCAAAACTTTTTGCAGTTGGTTATTCCTTAGGCGCTAATATGCTTTTAAAACTCTTAGGAGAAAATGGAAATAATTCTCACTTAGATGGTGCAGTTGCTGTATCTGCCCCTATGAGACTCGATCTCTGTGCAGATACAATGAACAAAGGATTTTCTAAATTTTACCAGAAGATATTACTCAAAGATCTCAACAAAAGCTTAGATAAAAAATATGATAAACACGACATGCAATCTCTTATAAGCCTAAAAAGAGAAGAAATAACAAATCTTAAAACATTTTGGGATTTTGATGGTGCTTATACAGCTCCTATACATGGTTTTACTTCTGCTCAAGATTATTATACAAAAAGTAGTGCAAGGCAATTTTTAAAACATATAAGGACATCAACGCTCATCATACACTCTCTTGACGACCCTTTTATGACACCAGAAGTCTTACCAAAAGAGCATGAAATATCAAAAAGTGTGACTTTGGAGATTAGTAAAAATGGTGGTCATGTTGGATTTATAAGCGGAAGCATTTTAAAACCAGAGTATTGGCTTGAGAAAAAGATAGTTGAGTATTTCAAAGTTTTACTCTAAGATTTATTTAACCTCTGATGCACTTTTGTTGGCATCGTACCCGCCAGTACCATGAGTTTTACTATAGCCTCTAGCAGACTTGTCCAGTGATTCAATCATTTCATCTTTAAATTCTGTTGCCGTATATCCTGTCTCATGTGAATAAACAATATAAATACCAATTCCCAAGGCAATTAGGGCAAGGATTGGATTACGGCTTTTATAGAATGTAAAAGTCAAAAAAGCTAACAATAACAAAGAGGCTGGGTATAACATTATGTTTCCTTTTCAGCAGTATAACATAAGTTTGGAGAGAGTGAATACACACTTAAAAGGTATGTATTCACAAAATAGAAGTAATTATTACTTACGAGAGTGTCTTTTTCTCTCTCCTTCTGTTAAGTATTTTTTACGGATACGAATAGATTTAGGAGTTACTTCAAGAAGTTCATCATCTTCAATCCACTCTAAGGCTCTCTCTAAACTCATGTCACGAGGTGGTATAAGCTTGATAGCTTCATCCGCTCCAGATGAACGAACATTTGACTGAGCTTTTCCTTTGATAGGGTTAACTACAAGGTCATTAGCACGGGAATGTTCACCAACAATCATACCCTCATAAACTTCAGTTTGAACACCTATAAAAAGAACACCACGATCTTGAATACCAAAAAGAGAGAATGCAAGAGTTGAGCCTGGAGTCATAGAAACAAGTGCACCATATGAACGCGATTCAACTGTCCCATTAAATGGACGGAACTCTAAGAAAGAATGATTCATAACACCCTCACCTTTTGTATCTGTTAAAAATTGTCCACGAAATCCGATAAGTGCACGAGCTGGAATCTCAAACTCGATTCTTTGGAAACCTTGACCCATTGGTAACATTGATTTCATCTCAGCTTTTCTTTTACCAAGACGCTCGATTACTGTACCAGATAAATCCTCAGGCACATCAATCACCAAATGCTCAAATGGTTCACACTTAACACCTTCAATCTCTTTTCTAATAACCTCTGGACGAGAGATACTAAACTCAAAATTTTCACGACGCATATTTTCAGCAAGAACAGTAATCTGAAGTTCACCACGACCTGAAACTTTAAATTTACCCTCACCAACAACTTCAAGCTTCATGGCAAC
>JASFZD010000096.1:0-7687 GCA_045046645.1 Sulfurimonas sp.
AAATATATATTATGGAAATAACAATTAATGAATTACAGAAAAAACTTTTTTCTTTTAGGATTTTTGCTAGTAAATACTTTATTACTAGCTGATTCAACATTCAAGCATACTATTAAGTCAAATGGACAAGCTGTTTATGGTGAAATGAAAAATAATGTGGATAATTTTAAAGATATGTTTAAAGAGGGTAGCTTTTATGGGCGTCTTCGTAACAATAACTTTTATTTTGCTTACAATTATACTGACGCAGGACATGAAGATAATTTAATATCTGCTATAGGTACTAGCTTAATCTATAAATCAGCTTCTTTAAAAAGTTTTGATTTTGCTCTTGGACTTTATGCTTCACATGCTTTTTTTGATGCGAGCAGATTGGATGCGATTTCACATCTTAAATCATCCAAAGATACTCTTAGTAGATACAAATATGCAAACGGTGGTTCAAAATCTCTCTACGCTCTCGGACAAGCAAATATAAACTATAACTACTCTAAAACAAACTTTATCTTAGGTCGTCAGCTTGTGGAGACTTTTTATACTAAGTCTAATGATACTAAGATGATACCAAATACTTTTGATGGTTTAGTCATCTCTTCTAAAGATATTTCAGATACTAGTCTGAAATTAGCCTATCTTACTAAACAAAAATTACGCGACCATGAAAAAAGTCATGCAGTTTTGATGGTTGGAGATGAGAACTCTCCATCTGGAGTGAATCATCCAGAGTGGAGTGAAAATGATGATAGTCCTATGCATAGAGGTTTAACATACTCAGCACTAAAAGCTGCAGGAAAACCAACAGATGCTCCGTTGATTGTTTTAGATGTAGTCAATAACTCAATACAAAATTTAAAAATAAATTTCTCCTCATATGTAGTGCCTGAGCTTCTGTCTCAAGCTATGGGAGAATTAAACTATAAGCTTGATTTTGATGGTTTTAGTCTGACTCCAGGTTTTAGGTATTTACAACAGTTTGACAATGGAGCAGGGGCTGTTGGTGGTGCTTCGCTTTTTAAGATAGGACTTAGCGGATATAAAAACCCATCTTCATTAAATTCACAAATGATAGCTACTAAAGTTGCTCTTAAGAGGGATGATTATAAACTAACATTGGCGTATACTAACATCTTAGACAAAGCAGACTTAGTATCGCCATGGAGAGGATTTCCAACATCAGGATATACGCGTTCTATGGGAATGTATAACTGGAGAGCAAATACAAAATCTTACCGCTTAGAACTTGTAAAAGGTGCAAACGATACAGGAGTTTATAGAACACCATTTGTTCAAACATCAGTTCTATACATAGATGGTGACCAAAAGAAAGAGGCATCAGATAGTATGTTTTACTACGCAGGTCTAGTACAAAATATCCCAACTATGTTAGAATTCCAATATAGAGTTAGATTAGGATATAGAGATTTTGTTGGTCCTTCTTCAGTAATTTCAGATTATATTGACTCTCGTTTAGAGTTTAACTATTTATTTTAAGGAAACGCAATAATGAAAACTACATTAACTCTTTTGTTTGTTATTTCTACTTTTCTTAATGCACAAACTATCAATATCGCAGTGGCTGCCAATGTAAGTTATGCCATTGATGAACTTAAAGCAGAATTTTTAAAAACACATCCAGATACAAAAGTACAAGTGACACTAGGTAGTAGTGGAAAACTTACAGCACAGATAAAAAATGGTGCACCTTATGGACTTTTTATGTCGGCAAATATGAAATATCCTGAGGCTCTTTATAGCCAAAAGATGGCAATTACTAAACCTGCTGTATATGCACGAGGGGCTTTAGCATATCTAAGTGTGAAAAACCAAGATTTTTCAAAGGGAGTAAACCTCTTAAAAGAGAAGACAATCAAAAGGATTGCAATAGCAAATCCTAAAACGGCCCCTTATGGCAAGGCTGCGTTTGAAGCGCTTAAATCGGCAAAAGTATATGAAGACATCAAATCAAAATTTGTTTATGGAGAGTCTATTTCTCAAACGCTTACATATACTGTTATGGCAGCTGATATAGGGATGGTCGCTAAATCATTGTTGTATAGTTCAAAAATGGCTCAATATAAAGAGGGAATGAATTGGATTTGTGTTGATTTAAAACTATACACGCCTATAGAGCAAGGAGTGGTACTTCTTAAGTTTAGTAAAAACGCAAGTGAGTATAGAGCTTTTTATGATTTTATTTTTAGTGAGCCTGCAAAAAAAATATTTAAAAAATATGGATATATCATCTTATGAACCAGATAAAAGCAAGTGTAACAGAGATACAAAGTGTAGATAACCTCAATATCGTGACCTTTAAGGCTAATAATCATATGCTAAAGATGATGAGTTTAGATTTGAGTGGTGAGCTTGTTGTTGATACAAATGTATCTCTCTCTTTTAAACCTACAACAGTTGCTATTGCAAAAAATATCTCAGGTGATTTGAGTTTTTCAAACCAACTACAAGTAAAAATAATCTCTATGGAAGTTGGTCAACTTTTGTCTTCACTTAAACTTGGATTTGATGAATATACTTTAGAGTCTATCATTACAACTGCATCTGTAAAAAGGATGAATTTAAAAGTTGGGGAGAGTGTTATCGCTTTGATAAAGTCAAGTGATTTATCTATAGGGAGTGTGTTGTTATGAACTATGAGCCTTTTATCCTCTCCTTTAAATTAGCTAGTTTGACTGCGTTTATACTGTTTGTGATTAGTTTACCCCTTGCTTGGTATCTCTCACAAACTTCATCAAAGGTAAAACCATTTATAGAGAGCTTAACAGCGCTTCCTATAGTCCTTCCTCCCTCAGTGCTAGGTTTTTACATACTTTGGGCGCTCTCAGCCAACTCTCCTGTAGGCAATTTTTTTCAAGAGTATTTTGGGGTGCAACTAGTTTTTAGTTTTACAGGGCTTGTTGTTGCAAGCTGTTTTTACTCTCTTCCTTTTATGGTTCAACCTCTACAAAATGGCTTTGAGTCTATCAACAAAAGTATGTTAGAAGCGAGTTATATTGCAGGAAAGAGTAAATTACAAACTATCTTTCAAGTAGCTCTGCCAAATATGAAACCAGCACTCATCACAGCTATTATCATCACTTTTGCACATACTGTTGGAGAGTTTGGAGTTGTACTTATGGTTGGTGGAAGTATCCCTGGTGAGACAAAAGTTGCTTCGGTTGCAATTTATGAGATGGTGGAGATTATGGACTATAGTGCAGCACATGTTTACAGTGCTATCATGGTAGGCATCAGCTTTGTGGTTTTACTAAGTGTTTATATTTTTAATGCAAAACAAAACAGGAAGTTTGGATTATGATCGCTTTTAATATAAATAAAAAACTCCATGGCTCAAATGGTGTTATGGATTTGCATGTAGATTTAAAGATAAAAAAGGGTGAGTTTTTGGCACTTAGTGGAGAGAGTGGAAGTGGAAAAACGACTCTCTTGCGTATCTTAGCAGGACTTGAAAAAGCAAATGGAGTGATAAAAGTCGACAATGGAATATGGCTCGATGATAAAAAATCTTTAGCAGTGCAAAAAAGAGAAATCGGTTTTGTCTTTCAAGATTATGCACTTTTTGAAAATATGAGTGTAGAAAAAAATCTGCTTTTTGTAAAAAATGATAAAAAGCTTGCAGATAAACTTTTAAAGATAACAGAGCTTAGTGAATTGAAAAATAGACGACCAAACACTCTAAGTGGTGGACAAAAACAGAGAGTAAGTCTCTGCCGTGCTTTGATGAATAGACCAAAAATTCTTTTGATGGATGAACCTCTCTCTGCACTTGATGCAAATTTGCGAATAAAATTACAGCAAGAGATACTAGTCTTGCATAAAGAGTTTCAAACAACTACAATAATGGTAAGTCATGATCCAAGTGAGATTTATAGACTTGCTTCTCGTGTGTTAGTATTAGACCATGGTAAAATTATAAATGATGGAACACCAAAAGATGTACTTCTAAAAACAAGTGGAAGTCAAAAGTTTTCTTTTGAAGGAGAACTTTTAGAGATAAAAAAAGTAGATGTTATTTTTATTGCGATTGTAGCTATTGGCCAGCAACTTGTTGAGGTTGTTGTCAGCACAGAGGAAGCGAGTAACTTAAAAATAGGGTGTAAAGTTCGTGTAAGTACAAAAGCATTTAATCCTACGATTACTCAATAAATCTTATTTTTTTCTACGGTTCTTCTTATCATATAGATTTTCTGCTTTTTTCCGAAGTCTAGCTTGAATATTTCTGATTTTATTGGCTTCTTTATCTTCTAAATGAACATGTGTACTATCGATATCATCACCCATATCAATACTAAGAGCATCTGACTTTCTCATTCCTAACTTTTGAGAATTAAAAACACTTTTATGCCCAGTTAATAGGAAACTAATTACAGCACTAAGTGCTGCATAATGTGCTATTTCTAAACCAAACAACTCAACTGCCATAATAGTTGCAGCGATAGGCGCATTGGTAGCACCTGAGAGGACACTTACAAAACCAAGTGCCGCAAAAAGAGCGATATGTTCACTCCCTATCATGTGTCCAAATAGATTTCCACTTGTAGCCCCAATATAAAACACAGGTGTGATAATACCACCACTTCCTCCAACTCCTAAAGTAACAGAGGTGAAGAGTGTTTTTAGTAGAAAAGCATACCATGGTAAATCACCACCAATAGTTGCCGTTGGGTGAAGAGCATCTTCAATAGTTCCCATTCCAAGCCCAAGATATCTCTCTCCAAAAATCAATGTCAGTATCACTAAGAAACTTCCACCAGCAAATGCTTTTAGATAAATGTTATAAGGAAGTTTTTTGATTTTTTTTGCAACTTTTCTAACTGTTGTCACTAGTATGTCAGAAACGACACCAAAAAAGATACCTGCTAAAATAACTTGCATGATTAGGGGGATATCTAGTGCTATCTCTTGGTAAAAACGAACATCAAAATAAGTATACTCAACACCTAAAAATTGTGTAGTAGTAAACGCAGCAAACCCTGCAATAAAAGATGGAAGCAGTACATCATACATGATAACACCGATAATAAGCACTTCTACACCAAAAATAGCCCCTGCGATAGGAGTCCCAAAAACTGAAGCAAAACCAGCACTAATCCCGCAGATAACAAGCTTTTTTCTATCTTCTTTTCTAAACTTAAGTGAGGTTGATATAAATGAAGCCACTCCTGCTCCTATCTGTGCCCCCGGTCCCTCTTTACCAACAGAACCACCTGCAAATATAGTCATTAGAGTGGCTAAAAGCTTGACAGGAATAACTGCAATATCTATTTTCCCATAATGTTTATGAACAGCTTCTATCACTTTTTCTGTTCCATGCCCTTCTGCATTTGGTGCAAATGTTTTGACAATCCATACGGTTAAAACAAGCATAATAGGGAGAAGATAATAGTAGTGAAAAGGCATATCTGATTGATGTAGTTCAACCCAGCCTATAGCTTTTAAGAAGAATGAAACTACAATACCTATAATAACACCAACTACAGAAGATAAAAACACCCATTTAACAACACTAAAGAAGATGGCAGTCTGTTCTGTAACATGCTTAGTTATCATAGATATTCCAATATAATTTATTTGTAAGTTTAACGCAATACTTAGGTATATATGTTGAAAATTGTTCAATTTGTAAGCAAATTTACTGAATCGTGTAAAAAAGTAAGAAAATTATTAAAGATGAAGTGTTTATCTCTGTTTTCTAGGTTTTTTCTTTTCTCTGTGTACGGAAGATTTCCAAAAGTGATTGACCACCCAATAAGCTAAGATAGACCCTATAACAGAAAAGATAAGTGTTCCAAAGTAAAGTGGTATGAAAATATTGTCCATGTTGTTTGAGAACCATTCCAGAGTCAGTTCAACAGGTTGCGGTTGTATACCGAGTATAAAAGAACCAAGTTCGTACTCTATGTAGTACATTGGAGGCATAGTGATAGGATTTGAGAGCCAGCACATAGCAAGTGCTATAGGAACATTAAACTTAAAAAGTGGCATAAAAAGAAGTACAGCTGCCATCTGCATGGGCATAGGAATAAATGCTATAAACACACCTAAAACAACACCACGAGAAATCATTTTACGATTGGTTGCTAAAAATTCTCGAGGTACTTTTGCTTTTTTTATAAAGGCTTTTAATTTTTCACTTTTGCTTGTGCTTTTTAAAGTTTTTCTTATCATTTAATTTACTTATTTGTAGTTTATTTATAAATTCTAATGCATTATATCTCTTATACTTATAAAATATGCTAAAATTTCATATATTTTTACTAAGGGTACGCATATGTCATTTGAAAAACTAGGTTTGATTAAACCTCTTCTTGGAGCTATAAAAGAGTTAGGGTATGAACATCCGACATTAATCCAAAAGAGAGCTATCCCTTTAGTCCTTGCAAAGAGTGATATTTTCGCTACTGCACAGACAGGAACTGGTAAAACAGCTGCGTTTGCACTGCCGATACTTCAAAAACTAAGACATCCACTTGAGCATAATAATGTAAGAGTTATTATTCTTTCGCCTACAAGAGAGTTGTCTATTCAGATATATGAGGATATTCTCTCCTTTTCTACAAATATGAAAGTGGAAGCTATGATACTTGTAGGAGGAAAAGACTTAGAAACGCAAAAAAGAAAGTTAAAAGAGGGTGTAGATATTGTGATAGCTACACCAGGTCGTTTGCTTGAACATATTGAGAGTGGTTTATCTCTTAACTCCGTAGAAACAATTGTTTTGGATGAAGCTGATAGAATGCTTGATATGGGTTTTACAAAAGATATTAGAAAGATTCATCCACTACTTCCTAAACGCCATCAGACACTGCTTTTTTCAGCTACATTTAGTGAAAAGGTTAGAAAATTATCAAAGTTGATTTTAACAAAGCCTGCGTTTATTGAGACAGCGAAGAAAAACACAACAGTAGATACAATTAATCAAGTGGCTTATCTGGTGGATACTACAAGAAAAGCTGCACTTTTGGCTTATTTGATTGGTTCAAGAAACTTTCCTCAGGTTTTAGTATTTACAAAAACGAAAGCAAGTGCAGATGAGTTGCTAATCGAACTTCAAAAAGATGGATTAAAATGTGGAATAATTCACGGAGATAAAACTAAAGCAAATAGACTCAAAACTCTTACTCAGTTCAAAGAGAAAAAAACAAGGGTACTTGTTGCGACAGATATAGCCTCAAGAGGACTTGATATCGAAAATCTTCCTTATGTTATAAACTATGAACTTCCATCAATTCCCGAAGATTATGTGCATCGTGTAGGTAGAACAGGTCGTGCAGGTCGACAAGGTGAAGCTATAAGCTTAATTGATATTTATGAAAAATATGACATTAGAGATATCGAGCGTCTCATAGGTCAAAAAATACCACAAGAAGTAGTTGAAGGTTTTGAACCAGATCCAACTATCAGAAGAAAAGATGTTGATGAGTTAAAACTAAAAGCAGAGCATAAACGAAGTAGTGGAAAAAAAGAGCGTCAGTACAACAAAAACACAAGCACTACCCCACAAACTAGAAAGCAGGTTAAAGTAACTAAGAAGAAACGTAAAACTACTAAGCGTGATGGTTAGTAGTGCACCGCTAACCAGATAGTCTCTGCGTTTGGTAGTGTCCAAGAAACTTTATGTTTTACAAACGCAGTAATATTTATATAGTCACCTGCGTTTAGCTTCACATCT
>JASFZD010000097.1:0-9947 GCA_045046645.1 Sulfurimonas sp.
AAACCTTATCCTCAAATAGATTTGCCTTCTCGTCAATGGCCAAACCATACTATAACACATGCCCCTAAATGGTGCAGTGTTGATTTACGCGACGGAAACCAAGCACTTATCAACCCTATGAGCATGGAAAAAAAACTTGAACTTTTTACACTCTTACTACAAATCGGATTTAAAGAAATCGAAGTTGGTTTTCCATCAGCTTCAAAAGTAGAATTTGACTTTTTGCGTCGCTTAGTTGATGACAACTTAATCCCTGATGATGTTACAGTGCAGGTCTTAGTACAAGCTCGTGAACATTTAATTAAAAAAACATTTGAAGCATTAAAAGGTGTTAAAAAAGCGACTGTTCATCTTTACAACTCAACAAGTGTTGCCCAAAGAAAGATTGTTTTTTCTAAAACGCAAAAAGAAATTATTACACTTGCACTTGATGGCATTTCGCTTGTTAAGAAGTATGAAAAAGTACATGATGGTCAAATATTTTTAGAGTATTCACCAGAGAGTTTTACAGGGACTGAGTTAGAGTTTGCCGCACAAATATCAAACGCAGTAACATCGTCTTGGGGAATCAGCAAAGAGAGACCTGTGATTATCAACCTACCTGCAACAGTAGAGATGGCAACGCCAAATATTTATGCTGACCAAATAGAGTGGATGGCAGCACATTTAGATAATCGTGAAAATGTAATTATCTCGACACACACACATAATGACAGAGGTACATCTGTTGGGGCAACAGAACTAGCACTTCTTGCTGGAGCCGATAGAGTAGAAGGAACACTTTTAAGTAATGGTGAGCGTACAGGTAATGTTGATATCATTACACTTGCTCTTAACATGACAACACAGGGAGTTGATTCTACACTCGACTTTACAAATATTGATAAGGTTTTAGAAGTAGTTGAGCGGTGTACCGAGATAGAAACCCATGTTCGCCATCCTTATGTTGGAGAACTTGTTTACACCGCGTTTTCTGGTTCACATCAAGATGCTATAAATAAAGGTTTAGCATATAGAGAAACAAGTGCAGATGAATTTTGGGAAGTACCTTACTTACCGATTGATCCTAGTGATGTCGGAAGAACATATGAAAGTGTTATCCGCATCAACTCTCAATCTGGTAAAGGTGGTGTGGCTTATATCTTAGATAAAAACTATGGTTACCATTTACCTAAAGCTATGCACCCTGAAATTGGTCGCATTGTTCAGGCGGTAACTGACAAAAAGGGGCGAGTTTTAGAATCAAAAGAGATTTTAGAGATTTTTGAAGAGACTTATTTTCATCCCAAAGAGCACCTTACTTTCATAAACGCAACACTTTCATCAAAAAATGGTGTTTCTTTGGCTACTATCAAATATGTTCATGGAGATGTAGAAATCCAAGCAGAGGGTAGTGGAAATGGTCCTATTGATGCTTGTAAAAATGCTCTAATAAAAGAATACGAACATGATTTTAAGATAAAATCTTACTCTGAACATTCATGCGGAGATAAAAGCTCTGCAAAAGCTATCGCTTATATTGAAATTCAGACAAAAGAGAGCTTATCGTGCTTTGGAGTTGGTGATGATAACAATATAACAATCGCTTCTATCAAAGCTATGTTTTGTGCTATCAATAGAGCTTTTTTGTAGGCAATAGAATGATTAAAGATGAAGATCAAAAATTAATTGATAGCATCATAGTTCTTTCACAGCTCTCTAGTCATAGACTTAGAGAGCAAACTCTTCAACTTATTGAAAAACATCAAAAACAGAAAATTAAAATTGCAAAAATGGTCAAAAATCACAATTTTTTTTTAAAGCAAATTGATAAACGATCAGTAGTTATCAATGAAACAAGCACTAGAAAAGATATGATGTTAGCACAACAGTCAAAAATGGCTTCTATGGGTGAAATGATGGATGCAGTTGCTCATCAATGGAAACAACCGCTAAACTCTCTAAGCATGATAAATGACATGCTAAAAGATGATTTTGAGAATGGGCTTGTTGATGAGGAATATATCGATGATATCACACAAATTACACAGATGCAAATAGCACACATGGTTGATACACTAAGCGAATTTAGAGACTTTTTTAGACCATCAAAATCTTATGCTGATTTTTCTTTAAGAGAGTGTATTGCTAGTGTTGAGATTCTTATGAAAGATGAACTTATAAAAAATACTATTAATCTTAGTATAGAAATTCAAAAAGATATCATCTTACATGGTTTGGTTAATGAATTTAAACATCTCTTTTTAAATCTTTTAAGTAACTCAATAGATGCTTTTAATGAAAAAAATATATCTAATAGAGAGATAACAATCACTAGTTCCATTCAAAACAACAATGCCATAATCGAGTTTGAAGATAATGCCCAAGGCATACCTAATCATGTCATCGCTGATATTTTTAAGCCCAATGTTACGACTAAAGCAGAAGGTAAGGGAACCGGTATAGGTTTATATATGAGTTCACAAATCGTTCAAAAACATCATGGAATCATATCTGTAAAAAATATCAATTCTGGTGCAAGATTTACTATAGTTATTAAACTATAAAAGGCTTATCTTCTTCTTGAAGATCCTCTCCTCCTATTATTTGAGTTATTACGATTTCCGCCTCGTGGTTTATTTCTAGCACCACGATTTCCACCCATATTTATAGGTTCTGCTTTGATACTTGGATCTGGTTTAAAACCTTTGAGCCAAACTTTTGGTATATCTTTTTTAATTAATTTTTCTATATTTACTAAAAACTCATCTTCATCTACGCACACAAGAGAGATTGCTTCACCCTCATTTCCTGCACGACCTGTTCTACCGATACGGTGAACATAATCTTCACTCACATTTGGAAGTTCATAATTGACCACATGAGGTAGTTGGTCAATATCTATCCCGCGTGCTGCAATATCAGTCGCAACAAGAACCCTTACTTTTCCTGCTTTAAAATCAGCTAAAGCTTTTGTTCTTGCATTTTGACTTTTGTTTCCATGGATTGCTACAGAGGTAATATCATCTTTTTCAAGCTGTCCACTTAAGCGATTTGCTCCATGTTTTGTTCTTGTAAATACTAAAACCTGTTTCCACTTACCTTCTGTTATAAGATGAGTTAAAAGCTCGCGTTTACGCTCTTTATCGACATGGTACACAGCTTGTTTTACTGTCTCGCTTGAAGTGTTAGCGCGTGCTACTTCTATAAGTGTTGGAGATTTTAAAAATTGACTTGATAGTTTTTTAATGCTATCAGAGTAAGTTGCTGAAAAAAGAAGTGTTTGGCGATTATTTGGTAAAACTGCTATAACTTTTTTGATGTCATTTACAAAGCCCATATCAAGCATTCTATCCGCTTCATCTAAGATAAGAAAATCAACATGTTGTAAGTTTATTGTTTTTTGCGAAATGTGGTCAAGTAAACGACCTGGTGTTGCTACAACTATATCTACACCTTTTCTTAGTGCCGTAATTTGAGGATTTATCTTAACGCCCCCAAAAATAACAGCTGATTTGTAAGGGAGATGCTTACCATAAATGCGTACACTCTCTTCAACTTGAGCAGCTAATTCTCTAGTAGGAGTTAAGATAAGTGCTTTTACATGATGTTGCTTTGTCTGATGTTTTGAGCGACTTAAAAGTTCTAGCATAGGTAGCGTAAATCCTGCTGTTTTTCCTGTTCCTGTTTGTGCGCCAGCTAAGATGTCTTTTTTTTGAAGTATTACTGGTATCGCTTGTGCTTGTATTGGTGTTGGTGTATCATAACCTTGTTCTTTTATTGCTTTTAATAGTGGGTCTGATAAGCCTAAATTGTTAAATGACATTTGTATCCTAATTATTAAGTATATTTCATAATAGCATAATTTAGGGGGAATAAAGATATAATTTTACAAATACTTTTTAGGATTCATAATGCCTGCAGACGCAACCTCTATAAAACCGAACAACCACCGTATCTATCAATGTCAAACAAACAAGAAATTAGAACTTTTAAATAAAGTGATTTCAGATAATGCAAACGCAGACATCTTAGTTGTATGCTCAAAAGAACCAAAAATAATTCAAGATGCATTACAAAACAAGGCTATTAAAGTCATCGAAGATAGGCAACTCATAAAAGAGAAAGAGTTGAAGTGTGAGATGCTGATTAGTTATGATTTACCAATCAAAAACATTGTGTATATGGCAAGATTTGCTAAAGCAACTGATAAAGCTATCATTTTACTTGACGAAGATGAACAAAAAGAGCTTTATCAAATAGAAATGCTACTTGGTCGTGCTATCAAACAAGAAACTATTGAAGGTTTTGAGTATGAAAAAGTTGCTCCAAAAGAGATACTTTCAGGACGAAAGCCGATGACTAAAGAGCAGATTAAAGAAGTAGCAAAAAAACGATACGAAGAGAAGACACAAGAACCACAAGAAAAGACCTATGATAAACCAAAAAAAGATTATGGCGATGAAGATAAAAAATCTTATGACAAAAATGGCAAAAAAAATTGGGATAAAAAGAAAAAATCGCCTAACAAGTTTTTAGGTAAAGACGACAGTGGAAAAGCTATCTTTTCAGGTAAATCAGGTGAGAGAAACCATCATTATGATGGCACGCCTAAAGGACCTAGAAAAGTTGGAAGAACGATAAACATCAAAGCTCGTAAGCCTAAAGAGGAGTAATTAAACTCCTAAAAAGCAAAACCCAATACAAATTCAGGATAAGAAGTCGAACAATCACCTACTTGACAATTATCATAATACTCTATGGCATAACCTGCAGAAATAAATGAATTTTTTGATATGGTCATTGCCAAACCACCTCTAGCACCATAAGAAGCAAAATTATCAATGATATCACTTTGTACAAACGTTTGACGCATAAATGCACCTACATATGGATGAAATTTTTTATTTAAAGGTACATAATAATTCGTCTCTACTGCAACTTCATTTTGTGTTGGTGTCGCTCCAAACCAACCTCTATATCTTAAACCTACAGCTAAATTATCTATCACAAAATAACTTGCATTTACGCCAAAAATCGTGTATGTTTGATTTAAAGAGTTTGCTGCACCAAAAGAAACACCTATATTGGATTTTCCTTTTTCAAAAATATCTGCATTTACTACTGCTGAAAATATCAAAAACATTACTACTATAAACTTTACTACCATAATAACTCTCCTTGTGGATCAACTTCTACCTCTGTTCTTGGAGGTTTTGAAATACTACTAAAGTACTCCTTCTTGCCATCAATATTGACCTCAACAATCCCTTCTGGAACATCAAACTTTCGTTTTATTTGAGGGTATAGTTTTAAAACTTTTTCATAATACTTACTAAATGCAGGACCAGATACTCTACCACCTGTCTCCCTGTGATACATTGGTGTATTGTCATCATTTCCAAACCATACTACAGTTTCAATAGATGGAGAAAAACCAGCGAACCAAGCATCTACATTTTTATTTGTTGTGCCTGTTTTACCAGCAACTTCAATACCTCTGACTCTTGCTCTTCTTCCTGTACCACGATTCACAACATCTCTTAAAATTGATGTCATAATAAATGATTGCGTTGGCAAAGCAACTGGATAAGAAATCTCTTTTTTCTCATATACTATTTTTGAGTTTTGAGTAATACTTGATATAAGATGCGTCTTCATCTCTACCCCTTTATTTGAAAAAATCGTGTAGTATTGTGCTAGTTCAAGTGGTGAAACCGACATACTACCTAAGGAAATAGATAAATCATGGGGTAAGCCTTTAATATGAAACTTTTGAAGTTCTTTATAGAGAGAATTAAGCCCTAGCTCATTTACTAAGTTAATTGTAGCAAGATTTCTTGAGTGAACTAATGCTTCTCTAAGAGTAATCAAGCCTTTATAATCTTTTTCATAGTTTCTTGGTTGCCATTTCATCTCTTCGCCATCTTTTTCATAAGCATAAGTTTTTGCGATATCAACAAGTTTTGTAGCTCCAGAGTACCCAAGACTCACTGCTACTTGATAAATAAAAGGCTTAAACGCAGAGCCAGGCTGGCGTCTTCCTTGAGTTGCACGGTTATATGAACTCTTTTTATAATCAACGCTACCTACAAGAGCCAAAACATCACCAGTAGCCGAATCAAGTGAAACGAATGCACCATTTAATTGTGAAACATTGACATCTTGTAGTTTAAACTCTTCGTCTCCTGTTTTCTCAGCGATAGCTAACTTTTCAAGATCTTTTACTTTATATTTTTCTATTCGCTCTAAAGAGAGATTATAAGCATGCTTAAGTGACTCTTTTGCTGCGTTTTGAAGTCTTAAATCAACTGTCGTATAGACCTTATAACCACCCGTCTTAAAATCTTTTATCCCCTTATGTCTCATTATCCTAGCTACTTCATCAATGATAAAAGGAGCTTTGTTTTTAGTAAGCGTATCATTGTACACTTTAGGCAATTCAGCCAAAGCAGTTGTGTATGCTAAGTCATCTATCCAACCCAAAACATGCATTCTTGTCACAACGCGATTGGCTCGTCCCATAGATATCTCATAGTTTTTTGTAGGCGCATAAGTACTTGGTGCTTTTGGAAGTCCGACTAATATAGCCATCTCTTTGAGGCTTAAATCTTCTAATCTTTTATGAAAATACCCATCAGCTGCTGTTTTAATACCATAATATCCATGTCCGTAATAGATTTCATTTAAGTATCGCTCTAAAATCTGTTCTTTAGTGAGAACTTGTTCAAGTTTTATAGCGTAAATTGCCTCTTTAATCTTGCGAGAGAGTTTTTTCTCTCTTGTAAGAAGTACATTTTTAACAAGTTGTTGTGTAATAGTGCTTGCACCTTGAACCGCTTTACCAGCCTTAACAACTTTTAAAGCAGCACGAAAAATCGCTTCAACATTTATGCCAGGATGTTCAAAAAATGTTGTATCTTCTATGGCTACTAATGCTTCTATTATACGAGGAGGAATCTCATCAAAAGAGGCATAAAATCTATTTTTTTTATAAAAAATATTCGCAAGTCTATCCCCATTTCTATCATAAATGACAGATGTAATCGAGGGTTTATAATCCACAAGTGAAGACATATCATACTTATACGCACTTAAAAAGTATCCAACTATGACAAATGGCGACAAAAATCCTAAGATTACAATCGTTATAATAAGCTTTTTAATAATGGATCTAATCATTGTCTAAACTTCCTATTTGCAAAATTGGCTTCTATTAGTGTTTTGGTGTACGCTTGTTTTGGCTCTTGTAATATCTCTGCCATTATACCATTCTCTACAACCTTTCCATCTCTTATAACACAAATATCCTCACAAAGTTGTGAAGCAGATGACATATCGTGTGTTACGAAAAGCATTAGAAACTGCTCTTTTTTCTGTAGTTTTTTCAAAAGTTCTAAAACCATTGCTTTTGTTTGTGGATCTAGTGCTGTTGTAGGCTCATCAAGCAAAAGAAGTTTTGGTTTTGACTCGAGTGCCATCGCTATCACAACCCTTTGAAGTTGTCCTCCTGAGAGTTCTGGAGCAAAGCGATTAAGTAGCTCTATATCTAGTCCAACTTCACCGAAGAGTTCATGCACGCGTTTATTTTCACTAAAAAACTGTTTTCTTATCTTGGTTAATGGTGAAAGTGCTGTAAAGGGGTTTTGAGGTACTAAAGAGAGTGTTTTTCCAGCTATGAGTGCAAAACTGTTATCACTTTCTAACTCACAATTCATTGAGTCTGGCAACATGCCCAAAAGAGCCTTTAGTGTTAAACTTTTACCACTTCCGCTTTGACCAACTAAAGCTAAAGATGAGTTGATAGTAAAATTGATATCTACAAGAGTCTTTTTTTCTAGTGTAATCTTGAGCTTTGATATATTCATTCTTTTATTTTAGCTAAATTTTGGCACAACTCTCTTAAAGATTCTTCACTCTCCCCCAATCTTGCAATCAAACGAATAATCGCGTGAGGCACAGTAGGCTGACGAATTCCACCAACCCCGTACCCTAAAGTTTGTAATTCATTTTTAATCTCTATCACTTTTTTGTTGTCATTTATCAAAATAGGCACTATAAGTCCGTCAACTCTTATGCCTAGTTCTTCAAAAATAATTGCTTGCCTGCGTTTAATATCCTCTTTTAAAGTTTCACAATTTTTTTGTATATAAATCAAAGAATTATGTGCTAAAAGTGTGTCATAAAGTGAAAGAGAGGTTGCATAGATAATAGGTTTCGCACGGTTAAGAAGATATTCAATGATGTGTTCACTTGCTAAGATAAAAGCACCAAAACTTCCATACGCTTTGCCAAGCGTTCCCATCTTTATATAATTTTCTTTTGTTTGTATCTGATAATAGTCAAACACACCCATAAGATTTTCACCTATAACACCACTACTATGTGCTTCATCGACAATCAGTATCGCACCAAAGCTGTCAACAATCTCAAAAATTTCTTCTTTGACTAAATCACCATCCATTGAGTAGATACCCTCAACAGCAACTATGTTGCGTTTAGCCTTAGAGTTTATCAGAAGTAAACGCAGCGCTTGCATATCGTTATGCTTAAAAAATACAACATCTATTCCATTGATTGTTGATGCTAAAACACCTGAAGCATGATAAAGCTCATCCATAAAAAGTGTATCGCCTTTTCTTACAAGTGCTTCTATTAACGCAATATTTGCATTAAATCCACTGCCAAGGACTACTCCTGCATCAAATTTATTTGCCCTACATAAAACCTTTTCAAAATCTTGATGTATCTGATGATAGCCATTAACTAACATGGAGGCTTTTGAGGAGTGAATATCTTGTTCTTCTAATATTAGACAAGTTTTTTGATGCAGTTCTTTATGGTGCGAAAGTCCTAGGTAATCATTGGATGCAAAATCTTTTACAGAGTTATCACAGATTTCTCTTGTTCTAAAGCGTCCTGATTTTTTTAGTGCTTTTAACTCATTTTCATAGAGTTTCATCTATGCTTGAAACTCTTTTATGTAATCAGTTGTATCTAAAGCATTAAGTGGCTTAGAGTATATGTAACCCTGAATCGATGAACACCCTTCTTTGACTAAAAAGTCTTTTTGTTCTTCATTTTCAACACCTTCTGCGATAATTTTAAGATTTAAACTTTTGCTCAGTGCTATGATAGTTTTCACAATACCTACATCTTCTTCATCTAATGGAAGACCATCTACAAACGATTTATCTATTTTAAGTTTATTAATAGGTAGCTTTTTTAAATAAGAGAGTGATGAATAACCTGTTCCAAAATCATCAATCGCAATTTCAATGCCAAGTGCACTAATATGCTTTAAAAGCTCGATAGAGTGATCAGGGTCTATCATAACATGCCCTTCTAAAAGTTCAAGTTCAAGCCATTCTGCTTTAAATGACAACTCTTCCATTAAATCTGTCAAAAAAGGCAAAAAATCAATACTGTTTAAGTTTTTCATAGATAAATTAAGTGATAAATTTCCAGGGTTTAAACCACTTTCATGCCATTGGACCATTTGTGTCATTGCAATTTTCATCACTATCTTGTCCATCTCCACAATCAACTCATTCTCTTCCGCAAGTGCAATAAAGTGCTCCGGAGAAACTAAACCTTGCGTTGGATGTTCCCATCTTATCAATGCTTCAAAGCCTTCTATTTCGTTTTTTACAGCATTCATTTGCGCTTGATAAAAAACAATAAATTCATCTTCCTCTATAGCTTTTCGGAGACTTGCTTCCATGGCAACATGTTCAAAAGCTTGTTCAGTCATCTCGCTAGAGTAGTATTTATAGTTATTTCTACCATCATGTTTTGCTTTATACATCGCAGCATCTGCAAATTTTAAAAGACTAGTAGAAGTCTGTGCATCATCAGGGTACATACTGATTCCAATACTCGCTGAAATATACAGAGATTGTTCATTGATTAAAATAGGTTTGGTTAGTACATTAAGTACCTTTTGGCATACAAGTGCTGCATTTTGA
>JASFZD010000098.1:0-8611 GCA_045046645.1 Sulfurimonas sp.
AGACAATCATGGCACTCTATGTTTTTACTCTCACATACTCCAAATATCTCTACTAATCAACATCTTGTTAAACAGTATGCACAATTGGCTATGAGTGACAACAATGACTATAAAGGTGAACCTTCAATTTTAAAGCTCTATATAAAACCAAGCAAACATCCAAAACCAACTTTAGGCATAAACGCAGGAGCAACATACGGAAGTGCAAAAAGATGGTATCCAGATAAGTTTGCCCAAGTTGCTACTGCGTTTCATGAGAAGTATGACATTATCATTTTTGGTGGACCAAATGAAGTTGAAATGGCAGCTGAAATAGAGATGCATTTAAAAAATAAAAATGTACAAAACTATACTAATCTAGCAGGAAAAACAGATATAAAAGAACTATGTGCCAATATAGCTGGATGTTCTCTTTTTATTACTAATGATAGTGGACCTATGCATGTAGCCGCCGCATATCAAGTGCCAACTATAGCTATCTTTGGACCAACAAAGTATAAAGAAACATCTCAATGGATGAATAAAAAAAGTAAGATTGTAAGACATGAGATGGAATGTTCTCCATGTATGAAACGCGAATGCCCGCTTGGACATCACGATTGTATGAAGGGAATTACAGCATTCGAAGTAATCGAAGCTGTTAAAACTTTGGATTTAAAGGATTAAAAACCTATTTTAAATCCAAAGTATAGAGATGAATTATAATTTAAATTTCTGGCTTCATAGTCAGTATCTAAATTTCTATACCCTAGAATAATACGCCCATTTTCAATAACTTCAATCTCATAACTGATTCTATACTCTAAAAAATCAGCAGCATTGCTAAAACTCAACACACTTGGTGCATAATATAAAGAACCATTCAGATACATCGGTATCAAGTCAGTTGCAGGAATTTTATAAGAAAATTCGAGTCCTAAAGGTACAGTTGTGTAGTTTTTAGTATGGTTTATTTTCGCACCCATTCCCATACTCATACCTTTATTTCCAATCTCTCTCATCATTAAAAAATTAACTTCATAGTACGGATCCAATGATGTCGGATTATCAGATGAATTATCTCTGTCTGCGTTTAAAAATTTACCACCCAAAAACATTGTATTTGGCTCAATGTTATCATTGAATTGTCCCATATCTAATCGTGCACTTATTTCTAAATCTTTGTCATTTATATTAATCTCTCCACTATGCATAGCAAATGCAGAGACTGCTAAAAATGCAATAATACTAATTTTCTTTAACATGTACTTCCTTGTATTTTTTCTATCGTTTTTGTTGTACTTTTACCATCAACAAAATCAACGAGTTTCAATTCACCAGCAAATTCTGTTCCGATAACTACTTTTCCTTCGTAATCCCCTCCTTTCACAAGGACATCTGGTTCTATCATTTTTATCAATTCATAAGGAGTATCTTCTTCAAAAGGAACTACAAAATCAACTGCCTCAAGTGCTGCTAGAAGATAAGCTCTATCTTCTGCGATATTAACAGGACGAGTCGGTCCTTTTAGACGAGAAACAGAAGCATCTGAGTTTAGTCCAACGATGAGGATATCTCCAAAACTTTTTGCGATTTGAAGATACTTCACATGTCCAACATGCAAAATATCAAAACAACCATTTGTAAAAACAACTCTTTTTCCATTTGCACGACATCTCGTAACTATATTGTTAATATCACTAAAACTTTTTATATGAGCATCTGATGTACTTTTATGTAAACTAGCTTCATACTCTTCGATTTCATCCATCGTTACAGTTGCAGAACCTATCTTACCCACAACTACTCCAGCAGCAAGGTTTGAAAATGCAGCAGTGTCTCCCATACTAAGCCCAACACTTAAAGCAAAAGCGATAGAAGCGATAACAGTATCTCCAGCTCCAGTTACATCAAAAACCTCTTTAGCTACTGTTGGAAAAATTTCAAGCTCTTTATCATAAGTTGCAATACCATCTTCAGAAAGAGTAATCAAAGATATACCCAAGTCACATTCACTCTTTAATTTTAAAAGAGCCTCTTTTAAAGAACTTTCATCTTTTATATTAATTCCAGTTGCTATTACTGCTTCTTTTTTATTTGGTGTTAAAAGATAAGCACCTTTATATTTTGAAAAATCACTCCCTTTTGGATCAACTAAAACTTTTACATCACTTTTTTTCGCTAGTTTTATAATCCCTTGAGAGAGTTCTTCCCTTAAAACACCTTTTCCGTAGTCAGATAGTATCACCATATCATAAGTTGCTATTGAACTTTTTAGTGAAGATAAAATCTCTTCTACTGATAAAGATGAAATATCGTCCTTACTCTCTTTATCATATCGCAATATCTGCTGACTTACTGCAATTACACGACTTTTTTTAGATGTTTTTCTTGCCTGCTGTATGATGATATTATCAGTATCTACATTAATGTCATGTAGCATTTTTACAAGTTCTTCGCCATTAGCATCATCGCCTATAACGCTACTAACACTTACGCTTGCACCAAGAGCATTGAGATTGTTTATAACATTACCAGCACCACCAAGCACTGTTGTCTCTTTAGCTATGTCAACAACTTGAACAGGTGCTTCTGGAGAAATACGCTCACAACTCCCCCAAAGATAGTGATCAATCATTAAATCACCAATAACTAGTATGTTTGGTCTTGCCTCTTTTAAGATTTGCATCTATTTAACTTCTTCTTCATAAATGCGTTTAATCTCACCTACATAAGCTTTAATACCATCTTCCATCTCATAAGCAGGTTTATAGCCTAAGGCTTCTTTCGTTGTTTGTATATCAGCTTCTGTGTGAAATTGATATGCCCCTATAAATGGATTAGGGATATATTCACATGTGAGACTCGTACCAAGTTCACGCTGTAAAATATCTACAATATCTTGAAAACTTCTAGCCTTACCTGTTCCTACATTATAGATACCGCTCTCTTTTGGCTGCATCGCTTTTATATTTGCTTGTATAATATCACCAATGTAAATAAAATCACGAAGTATCTTATCGCTTCCTTCAAATAGACGAGGATTTTTTCCTGCTAAAATTTGATGTCCAAACTGTAAAACCATCGATGCAGTTGTATTTTTAAAATACTCTCTAGTCCCATAAACATTGAAGTAACGAAGTCCTACTATCTTGATATCTGTTTTTTTCATATACTCACGACTTAAATAATCCATACTTAGTTTTGAAAAACCATAAACATTATTTGGAGCTTCACGACCTACTCTTTGAGGAGATTCTGCATTTCCATAAGTTGCTGCGGAAGAAGCATATATCATATTTGCACCATGGGCAACTGCTAAATCAAGTAAATCTTTATAAGCGTTTACATTTGTTTTTATCATTAAGTCTTGCTCTAAAGCAGTTGTATCTGAAATAGCTGCTTCATGAAAGATATAATCAAAGTTATACTCTACTCTCAAACGAGTTAATAAATCTTTATCGTTAATATCTCCACTGATAATTTCACCTCTAAAGCCCAAAAGATTTTTAAAATGACCAAAACTTTTTAAATTTCCATTAGATAAAGTTTCACCGCTTCTAAAGCTATCTAGTACAACAACTTTTGCATCTGGATGATTTTCTTGAAAATAAAATGCCAAGTTAGAGCCGATAAACCCTGCTCCTCCCGTTATTAAAATTGTTTTATCTTCTAAGTTGTCGTTTATATGTTTCATTATTACACCTACAATAATTTAATTTAATAAAATAATACCCTTAAATTCATTAATATGTATTTAAGATGCAAAGCAATATAATACCTCCGAAATATTAACTTAAGGAAATAGAATGAAAAAAATCGTTATCGCATCAGTAGCTACATTAGCACTAGCAACAGCTTCAATGGCTGCAGTAAATGGTAAAGCATGTATGGGTTGTCACGGTGCTCACTTCGAGAAAAAAGCAATGGGTAAATCTAAAGTTGTATCTGATTTGACTCATGCTGAAGTTGCTACAGCATTAAAAGGTTACAAAGCTGGTACTTACGGTGGTCCAATGAAAGGTCTCATGAAAGGTCAAGTTGCTAAATATAGTGATGCTGATTTAGATGCTTTTGCACAAACTATCGGTAAATAATTAACTTTTACCTTTGAATTGCCGTCTTGGCAATTCAATCTTTTGATCTTATTCTGGTCTATACCCTCTTTTTAGCTTCTCTTTTTTAATCTCTTGATTTTTAGCATCATTTAATTCGTCTTCATTATCAAATTTAACAGCATTTAAAAACTTCTCTTCATCGTCAAATTGCCCACTTTTTATAGCCCACAAAAACGCAATCAAAGCAATTCCACCTAAAAATATTGAACCACCTAACATCATTGCTATTAACCAACTATCCATTTTCACTATCCTTTATTGTTTTATCTTTTCCATTGCCAATTGATTCTCATAGAGTTACCTACAACTAAAAGTGAACTCACACTCATAGAAATAGCTGCGATAAGAGGTATAATTAAACCTGCCATGGCTAAAGGTATAGTCACACCATTATAAACTAACGAAATGCCTAAATTCTGTTTTATTAGTCCATAAGTCGTGCGAGATATTTTAAAAGCGTCATTCAGTGAGACTAAAGAGTCATTAAGCAAGATAACATCTCCAATATCAACCGCAATATCACTTCCACTTCCCATCACAATACCTATATCAGCTAAAGCTAAAGCTAATACATCATTGACTCCATCTCCAACCATCACAACTGTTTTTTTATCCTCATGAAGTTTAGCAATAAACTTGGACTTATCTTCTGGAGTTTGCTCATAATAAAATGTCTCAAGCCCTAACTCCCCAGCTACACTAAACGCAGCCTTTTCATTATCGCCAGTCAACATTATTGTTTGTATAT
This sequence comes from Sulfurimonas sp., assembly GCA_045046645.1. Lineage (GTDB taxonomy): Bacteria > Campylobacterota > Campylobacteria > Campylobacterales > Sulfurimonadaceae > Sulfurimonas. The sequence goes on from JASFZD010000098.1 coordinate 4,846, forward strand.
TTTTTAATTTCAATTGAGAGATAAGCTCTAAAGCACCCTCTTTTATCTTATCACTTAGTTCATAAACAGCAACTATTGTTTTATCTATAGCAAAAAAGAAAAGTGTTTTATCACTTGTATGTTTAACATCTACACCATTTTCTTTCATAAGTTTATAGTTACCGCCAAGAAGTTTTACACCATTTAACTCTGCAGACATACCACGAGCTTGGAGTTGAGTAAATTCATCAAAGTCAATAATAGATAAATTATCACCATTACCGTGCATATATTCAACTATTCCAAGAGAAACAGGATGCAAAGATAATTTTGTAAGTGAATAGAGCCATTCTCTGTTAAAGTTTTCAAAAATAATTTCATTGACTACTTTTGGTTTCCCCTCTGTAATTGTTCCCGTCTTATCTAAAACAAGAGTATCAACCTTCGCCATGGTTTCTAACTGTGCGGCTTCTTTAAAAAGTATACCTCTTTTAGCTGCTAAACTCAAACCTACTAAAGATGCCACAGGAGTTGCTAAAGCTAAAGCACATGGACAGGCTATAACTATTACTGAAATACCGACTATAAACGCAGTCTCAAAACTATGTGGCCACAACCACCAAACTACAAATGTAGCAAATGCTAAAAGTAAAATAGCCGTTGAGAAATATTCTGATAATCTATTGGCTAACTGTTCAATCTTTGGTTTTTTTCCAATCGCACTCTCTAAAAGTTGTACTAGATTTGAGAGTGTAGAGTGCTCAAAATCTTTACTTGCTCTAAACTGTATATCAGCATCAATACTAATCGTTCCACTAATAACACTGTCTCCAACTTTTTTATAAATCGGTTCACTCTCTCCTGTAAGATTTGATTCATCAAACGAGCCTTCACCTTTTAAAATTTCACCATCGAGTAAAACCTTTTCACCAGAAGTAACAACAATAGTATCTCCAACTTGAACATCATCTAATTTACAAGCAACAATCTTACTATCTTTTACAATATTGACTTCACTCGGTATATGTTTACCTATAATATCTAAAGTATCCGCTGCATTTTTTTTACTTAATACTTCTAAAAATTTACCAATCAAAACAAAAGTAATAATCATAGTAACAGAATCAAAATAGGCTTCACCAGATTTGGTAATAGTGATATATATAGAATATAGATAGGTTAAGAAGGCCCCTGTTGCAACCAATATATCCATATTTACTACTTTAGTTTTCATACCATAGTAAGCACCTCTAAAAAATATCCAACCACTATAAAATAAAACAGGTGTAGATAAAATCCATTCTGCAACATTTAACACAGTTTTAATACCTTGTGTCATCCCTGTAAAATACCCAGCATATTGAGCAACAGCAATCCACATAATATTCATAGAAGCAAATATAGCAACAGACATGCGCAAATAATAATCTTTTCGCTCTTTATTTGCATGAGACTCTTGAAGCTCTGCATCATAAGGATAAGCATTATAACCAATAGCTCGAATCATATCAATAATTTGAGATAGTTTCAAAATATTATCTGCCCAAACAATTTTTCCTTTATTGTTGGTAAAATTAATATTAGCTTCTATTACTCCATCCATCTTATGAAGTGCTTTTTCATTGAGCCAAACGCAAGCAGAGCAGTGAATACCTTCTATAATTAAAGATACTTCGCTAAAGCCATCGCTATTTACGCTGACAAACCTATCATAAAATGCTGGTGCATTAAAATTCGATGAATCTTCATATTGTTGTGTTGGAGGACTTAATTTAACATCACCAGCCTTATCATAGAAACTATTGAGTCCTTCATCTGAGAGTAAATGATATACACCTTGACAGCCATTACAACAAAAATAATGTTCTTTATCCTTTATCATCATATCTTCACTAAATTCTAGGTGACAATGTGTACAAGCGACTTTATTCGACAACTTTAAACTTTCCTAATGCTCTATTTTTCACAAGCTGATTCCATGGTTTAACATGTCCATTCATACAGATATATACACCATTTTCGTTTGTCCCCTTAGAAAATCCTATGGCCATACCAAGATTTAAAGTGGCTTCAACATTATCAATCTCAAATGGTTTCATAGACCCTGTAAGTATTATTTTTCTATCATCAAATATCTCGTCTAAAAATTCAGCACTCAATTCAATCGTATCGGTGCCATGAATTACTATAAAAGTATCATCTTGTGACTCCATAATTATTTGAGCAATCATCTTTCTATCATTGGCATCCATATCTAAGCTATCTTTATAAACCACTCCAGCTAAAGCATATTTATAGTCCATACTATCAAGGATTTTTTCAATCACATAATTATCATAGGGAACTTCTAGTTCACCATTTAGTTCATTATACCTTTTGTTAAATGTACCACCACTATTTAAAATCAACATATTATTTCCATATTTCCTTTAGGTTTGAAACTATTTTTGTAGCCTTTGAATTTCTAACAGTTTTAGACTTATCAAAAAGGTAAGTCTCTTTGATACCTGCGTTTAAACCAGCTTCTATATCTCTCTCTTTATCACCAATCATAATAGAATGTTCTAAGTCTATATCATAAGCCTTAGAAGCTTGTAAAAGCATACCAGGATTTGGTTTTCGACATAAACATTCACCTGAAATATCAGGATGATGAGGACAAAAATATACTTTTTCAATGCTAATATTATGTTTAGAAAATTCCAAGAGCATCCACTCAGTTAATATAGTAAAATCATCCTCACTATAATAATTCCTTGCGATTCCAGATTGATTAGTAACAATAAATATTTTATAGTTTAAGCCTTGATAATAAGCTGTTAAATCAAAAATACCATCTATAAACTCAAAATCTTCAACTTTATATAGATAATCTTTTTCAATATTAACAACCCCATCCCTATCTAAAAAAAGAGCTTTTTGCATCAATTAATCACTCACACCATCAGCAAAAATTTCTTTTTCTATAATATCACAAAGAATATGCCCAATTAAAATATGAGATTCTTGAATACGAGGTGTAGAATTAGAAGGAACTATCAAAGCCACATCAGCAATTTTTGCCATTTCTCCACCATCACGACCCGTTAAAGCAATTGTCGTAATTCCTTTTTCTTTAGCACTATTAAATGCTTTAATAATATTCACAGAGTTTCCAGAAGTAGAAATACCTATAAAAATATCACCTTCTTGCCCCATACCCTCTAACTGACGAGAAAAAACTTGATCATAACCATAATCATTTCCAATTGCTGTAAGGTTTGAAGTATCTGTTGTTAAAGCCAAAGAGGGGATAGATGGTCTATCAAAGCCATAACGACCTACAAGTTCTGCAGCAATATGTTGTGCATCTGCAGCACTACCACCATTGCCTGCTAAGATTGTTTTTTTATCTGTACGATAGAGAGCAACACATTTTTTTGCAACATCTTCTATTTTATTTAATAAGTCGTCATTGTTATAAATTTCTTGTTTTGTTTCATATGATTTTTTGATTTGATCTTTAATATAATTTTTCATTTCTAATCCTAGTAAATAAGTAGTAGGATAATAACATATAAAGGTTTGTAAAAAGATAATTAATATGGTTTAATAATAAATATAGCTAAAAAAGATAAAATAATATTAAAAAGCAATTAAAGTCAGTAATAATAAAAGAGTAAAAGTAAAAGATAATTATAAAATAAATAGACAAACTAGGCAACGACCTACATTCCCACAAATGAAATCTGCAGTATTATCAGCGATGAGGGGCTTAGCTTCTGGGTTCGGAATGGGACCAGGCGTT
>JASFZD010000099.1:0-5780 GCA_045046645.1 Sulfurimonas sp.
GCAGCAGTAATACCTTTTCCTAAAGAAGAAAGTACACCACCCGTAACAAAAATATATTTTGTTGAATTTTCACTCATAGTCCGTTGTTTCCTTTTATGCCACTATAGGCATGATGATTGTAATAAAATTATCGTCTTTTACGATAAAGGGTAAAGAGGGTTCATTTAATTGAATAATAAATTCATTTTTATTTATTTGAGAAATAAAATCCAATAAATATTTACTGTTAAATGAAATTTCAAATTTATCTTGTAATCCTGTAGAAATTTCTAATTCTGTTTTTGCTTCAACATTATCTGCAGATAAAGAGTTAAAGATAATACTGTCAGATAAAAGTGTCATCTTTATTTCTTGTGAAATGGTCGTGATCATTTTAATAGCATCGATCATCTCTTTTTTAGGAAGTGTGATCTCCTGTTTAATGGATGAAGGAATAATACGCTGATAATCTGGAAATTTACCATTGATTAGTCTTGTATAGAAAAAATAATTTTCATTTGAAATAATTAGATTAGTTTCATCATAATAGATATTAATTTGATCTAAAAATAACTTTTGTATTTCTAAAATAGCTTTTTTAGGCACTATAAGTGAAAGCTCTTTTTCATTATTTCCAAGAATGGTTGCTATAGCCAATCTTCTAGTATCTGTTCCTACAAGATCTGTTGAATTATTTTTTATATTGATCAAGGCACCATTGAGTTCGAATTTAGGATTATTGGTATCAATAGCTGGTGAGATTTTTTTAAGATTTTGTATAAGACTTAATGAATCTAAAGTTATTTGTGGTTTATCTTCAATAACTGGAAAATCAGGATAAGTATTAGGATCAAATGTAGGAAGTTTAAATTTAGAATGTTTTTGTTTTATAATAAGGGTATTATCCAATAGTTCTAAAATAATTTCATCATCTTTTAAAATACGAATAATATCTAGAAGCTTTTTACCATTAGCAGTAAAAGCTCCTTCTGCTTCTATAGCAATATTATCAGTAACGATTTTTAAACCTATTTCAGAATCAGTTGCTTTTATTACACATTTATTATCTTGTGTTTTAAATAATATATGTGAAGTGATTTGACTGGCATCTTTTTTTTCTAAAAAAGGTTGTAAATTAATAAGTATAGATTCTATTATTTGCTTGTTCGCTCTTATCTTCATTGACTTTCCCTTATTTTTAATAATAATAGTAGATAGTAGTAGTTTGACATGAAAATGTGAATAACTACTTTATTGCTGTTGTAACCGTTGTTTTAATGAATGCTTAATGCTTTTTAAACATTCACATTTATTCACTTATAAAATTATATCTTTTTTTTATTCAAGTTTTCTATGATTAAAATAGTTTACTATACGTCATTTTGAGTCTGGGTATTTACTTTGTTGGAGAGTTCTTCTAAAATGACTTTAAAATTTTCATCATTATCTATAATTTCATTGATCTTTTTCATAGCATGTGAAATAGCAGTATGGTCTTTCATTCCAAAATAGACAGCAATTTGTGGCATAGAGTTAGGTGTAAGGTTTCTTGCTAGATAAATAGCAATTCTACGTGCATTAACCACATTTTTAGTACGTTTTTTTGATTTGATGTCAGAAGGTTTGATGTTAAGTTCTTTTGAAATAATTTTAACAATATCATCAATAGTAATATTTTCTTTTTTCTCTTTAAGTTGATCTTTTATAGCACTTTGTGTAAAGTCTAAAGTGATTTTCTGGTTGAGCATGGAAGAAAGAGCATTGAGTTTAATAATGGTACCTTCAATTTCACGTATGTTATCACCCATATGTGTGGCAATGTAATTGATGATCTCAGCATCCAATCTAATTCCGTCAAGTTCACACTTTTTTTGAATAATGGCAATTTTGGTTTCTAAGCCCGGTGGTTGTATATCTGCCATTAAGCCCCATTCAAATCTACTTTTGAGTCTATCGACAAGCCCGGCTATCTTATTGGGTTGTCTATCTGAAGTCATGACTATTTGTTTATTGGCATTATGCAGTTCATTAAACGTATGAAAAAATTCTTCCTGCGTCTGTTCTTTACGGCTTAAAAATTGTATATCATCTATAAGAAGCAAATCACATTCTCTAAATTTATCTCTAAATCTATCCATTGTTTGTGAACGAAGATGTGAAGTAAAAGAGTTCATAAATTGTTCAAGGGTAGTATAAATAACGGTTTTACCCAGATTGATATGATAATTACCAATAGCTTGCAACAAGTGTGTTTTACCTAGTCCTACCCCTCCATAGATAAACAGAGGATTATATTGTTTTCCTGGCTTTTCTGCTACAGATTTTGCAGTGGTGTAGGCAAATTGATTGGAGTCCCCAACAATAAAGCTGTCAAAGGTCAAAGAGGGATTTAAATACGTACTTTTTGAATTGTGTTTTTCAGAAGATTGTTTTACAAGAGGAGCAGAAGTTTTATGGCTTTGTTTTCCCACAGTGATCTCTATTTCAGGTTTTACTTCGTTCTGTAATTCAAAAAGATGCATAAGTTTTTCTCTATATTTACTTTTGATCCATTTTGCTATGAGTAAATTAGGTGCATTAAAATAAACGATATTGGATCTTGAACGTTTTGCATCGTAGACAAGTTTTTTAATATATCGTTCATATTCTATTTCAGAGATCTCTTTTTTTAATTCAAATAGTACTTTTTGACCTATATTCATACGCTAATGCCTTTGATATTTTTAAATGTGTGAATAATATTTCACATTATTTAAGAGTTAAAATTATTCATGTGAATAACTTCTAGTATTTTAGCCAATATAAGCTAAAATAGGGCTATTAAAGATAGTTGAATAGTTTTATTCACTATGTGAACAAAGGTGTGAATGAATATTTTAGGAATAGACCCCGGAAGCCGTAATTTAGGGTACTGCATCATAGATTGGGATGGAAAAAACTTTTCACTTGTTGAAGCTGGTTTACTTAAAATGAAAGAAAAAGAGTTACAGGCACAGATGATGGAGCTTGTAGAGGGTATTGACCTCATTTTAAAGACCCATAAAGTAGATGAAGTAGCGATAGAAGATATCTTTTTCGCCTTTAATCCAAAGTCCGTTATTAAGCTTGCACAGTTTAGAGGGGCCTTGTGTTTAAAGATATTGCAAGAAGTAGGATTCTTTCATGAATATACAGCATTACAGGTAAAAAAAGCAGTGACAGGTCATGGTAAAGCAACAAAAGAACAGGTCGCTTTTATGGTCAAAAAATTGTATGGTATTAAAAAAGAGATCAAGCCATTAGATATTACAGATGCTATGGCTATTGCATTGACACATCTTCAAAGAGTGAAGATGCGTAAGAAATAAAAATCTAGGAAGTAAAAATTTAGTTAGAAAGGGGTTGTGCATTTTTATGGATTGATATCATCCGATTGTTTGGTATAGTGAATGTCTCTTTTTTATTTCCTTGGACAGATTCTTCAATGATCTTATCATATAAATAGATATCATTTTTAAAATATGCCAAACCATCTTCTTCATACACGGTAAAATAGAGTATATGTACAGGAATAGGCTTCTTAAGACTGATGGTAGTAGGTTTATTGGTTTCAAGTATGGCATCTATCTTGCTTTGTGTATACCCTCTTTTAGCGTGTTCTAAAAGGATGTCTACAAGATCAAAAGGATCATCCATACGCATACATCCAGAAGAGTATATTTTATAGCGTCTTGAGAGTAGTGATTTGTTATCCGTATCATGTAAATAAACAGCATATTTATTGGGGAACATAAATTTCACACGACCCAATGCGTTTGAATCTCCTGGGTGTTGTACAAAACGGTAAGGGACACGCTTGTCACTTTTTTCAAAAGGATCTAACATCTCGGACGTAACTTCTACCTCTTTTTTACCACGGTAGACATGGATGTTGTTTTCTTCCATATACATGGGGTTATCTCTAAGTACAGGTATCAAGTCTCTTTTTATAAGGTTGTCAGGGATGGTCCATGTAGGGTTTAGTACCATGTAACGGATGGCATTGTGAAAAAGTGGTGTAGGTCTGTCTATACGCCCTACTACAATACCTTTTTTCATGACTTTTTGATGATTTTTATAATAGCGGAGATTAAAATCAGGGATATTGACTTCAATATGTTCTGACTCAAACTGTTTTGGATAGAGTTTCGTTTTGTCCAAATTTGTAATAATGGCCTGAATATTGTTTTTGGCAGGCTGATTAAGATAATAGGTCATGGTTTTATCCACGGTTCCAGTTACTTTAAGTAAATAACGTTTTTGATAGGTTAAAACAGCTTTTCTCATTTTTTCATCAAACTTACTATTGATCTTGGCATTTTTAGGATAATCCCCTGAGATCTGAAGACGTTTTTTTATCTCTGTTACACGGCTGGAACTCGAACCTAGTTTTAAAATTTTACTGCTATATTTGATCTTTGGAAATTTATCCATGACACGGTAGTCTTTAAGTAGGTTCACCAGTTTTTTATAACGTTTTTTCATGGGAAGAAGAGAATCTAAATAGGCATAGATATTTCCTTTTTGTACAGCAGAGACAAGTTGTGATTGATTGGGGAATTGTTTTGGGGACATTTCCCAGTTGACCTGTATATCATCACTCTCTTTAAGGGCTTTAAATTTTTCTTGTACTAATGGCCAGTCAACATCACCCTGCACGATAAAACGAACCAAACGGACTAAAGAATTACTAAGGATCAGATCCAGTCTTGCATATACGGCAGCTTGCTTAGCAGCAGATATTTCATTGTTGTCGAGTAGGAAAAACAGACGTCTAATGGATTTTTGGTCAAAAGATTTGTTTTTATAGTTGAAAAGAGGATCATTAAGTGCCTGTATCAGTTGACTCATCTTTTTTTCATTCTTTTTACCTATCCATAAGGGTGTATTCCCTGTTTTGGCATAAAGGTTTTGCACAATGGCTTTGTTCTTGCCTTTGAGGTGTGTTGGTAGTGATTTCTGGATATTTGTAGCAATAGTTTCCATGGAAAGTGTTTGTGCATGTAATGAAGTATGAGCTAAATATATAAAAAGAATGAGGCTGAATAAACGCAAAAAATGCTCCAATAATTGAAAAGTTTTTTAAAGAGATATTATAGTTAAAATAAATAAAGATAGAGAAGGATTAAAAGAGGGTGAGGAAAAAGATTTTACTAAGCCAATCGGCTTAGTAAAAAAGATGTTTAGAATGAGTAAGTGACACCAAGGTTAACAGTATCAATCGTAAGATCTTCACCATTATTTGTATCATCATAAAGATTTACATAATCAACAAACACCGCTACATTGTCTGTAAAAGCATATGATGCACCCAGTCCCCATTGGAAACCGTCTGTATCATATGGAGCTCCTTGACCAGCAACTTCCGGATCTGTATCTCCATATCCAAGCAATGCATAGATATCAAGCTCATTGCTAACAGGGTACATAGGTTTCACATAAATTCCCCATGAATCTGCAGAAAAGTCTACACCTGAATTATTCCACTCATCTTCACTTGTAGCCCAGTATCGACCTTCTATGGCAATATAAGGGTTGAATTTATAACCTGCTTGAAACATGAATGAATTGAGGCTATCATCTTCGCTAAAACCAATATCAGAAACTTCCATATTTACATAACCATATGCCCCACCAATATAGAATGCACCTGTTGATTCTTCTACATATGGCGTTTCTACTACTGGTTCTACTGGAGCGATATCTCCACCCGCTATTGCGAATGTACTCATTGCTAATACTGTTACTAATGAAAGAGTTAACTTTTTCATTTCTTGTCCTTT
>JASFZD010000100.1:0-13731 GCA_045046645.1 Sulfurimonas sp.
TACAATGAGTGACAGAGAAAATCTCCAAAAGCATTATTATGAAATGTTGATAAACAACTCAAAAGAGGTAGCCATCTCCTTTGTAAACTCTAACGAGAGCAGTGAATCCCGTTTTTTAAAACAACTTGGCATTAAAGCCCAAAACAGTTATGATGAGAGTGATTATGCTGCAATCCTCTTCACCAAAGAGCAAAAAGAAGCAAAGCAAGAAGAAGAGATAATTCAAGCATATAGTTTCAAAGACATTGAACTCTCTCCAACAAGATTAAAAACATTTTTAACATGTAAACGCAAGTATTATTTCTCCTATATAAAACATATAAAAGGGCATGATATACCTCGAGATATGCCAAAAGAGTATGAGATAGGAAACGCAGTACATAGTGCATTAAAAGAGTTGTATTCTAAACGCAGCACTTATGATAGTGTAGAAATATTAAAAAAAGATTTACATAAAGCTTTAGACGATGCAAAAGGTGAGAGTGAATTAGATAACTACCTCATTGCTATGCAAAAAAAGCGAATGGATAGTTTTTGTGAAAAAGAGATTCAACGCTTTAGTGAAGGTTGGCAGGTTGTGTTTTGTGAAGAGAGTAGGAGTGTAAAGTTTGCAGGTATGACATTAGTGGGACAAATTGATAGAATAGATAAACGCGATAAAGAAATAGAAGTGTTGGATTATAAAACAGGTTCTTATACACTTTACAACAAAAATAATTTTACAGAGGCTACAGATTTTCAGCTTGAGTTTTACTACTTACTAGCAGGTGAACTTGGAAATGTTTCTTGTGCGTTTTATGATCTTAAAGAGTCTAAAATAGTTCCAGAGAGTTTTTTAGACGAGAAATTAAGTGTCTTAGAATCAAATATCAAAGATTTGTTAAATATCGAAGAAGTAAACTTTTCTAAATGCGAGGACACAAAACCTTGTCAGTTTTGTGAATACGCTATGATGTGTGGAAGATAAATCTACTTGACAATGGTAACTACAAACGCACCTCTTAGGTCATCCATTTTATAGCCAATTGCTTTGTCATTTGGATAGTTGGCACTTATAATATTATAAGCTTTCTCATCCCTTTGTTCTACATCTCCATGACATGTTAAACAAACACCTTTTTTTATAAAGATTGGTTTATACACTTTGTAGGTGTTGTTAAAGACTTGTTTAAGGATAAGTGGTTCAATTTTTTTACCATTTTGAAAATCTTTTTGCATCTGCTCTAGTATAACTTTCTCATCTGATTTTGGTGAGTTTTCACTGTTTCGATTTTTAAGTGAAATTCGTCGTATATTAGTATCATTTGCAAAACTACTGTTGACACTGCGTGTTATGTTAAATGCCCTATTTGAACAAAATGTTGCTGCTTGTTCTGGACCACCTTTTTTCATATTGCTTTTGAGTTGTGTTTGCAAAGTAGTTTTAAGTTTTACGATGGCAGTTTTTGCTTCTTCCTTAATCTCTTTTAGAGTCGCTGCGTTTAGTAAAGTAAGACTAAGCAGAGCAGTTGATAGTAAGAGTTTTTTCATGTAGTGTTTCCTTGTGTAAATTGTTGTGATTTTATCAAAGTAAAAGAACAATGTCAATTTTATTTTATTCTTAGACTTCAAGGAAAGGACTCTTTAAGATACTCTTCATGGCATAGTTGATACAATTTTAACAATTAAGAGTAGCAATTAATATATTTGGATAAAAATGTTAAAAAAACTAACAGCTGCAAGAATTGGGGTTGACAAAGATTATTACAACACCGCATGTTATGTCCCATCGTTTTGCAAATACTAGAAAAACGATTTATTATGGGTACTTAACACTTAAAAATGAGCTTATCAGGTTAGGGATAGATATAGACATACAAGTAGCTGCAGAGTATTATTATGATGAATATTTTTTAGAGCTGATAGCTAAAAAAGAGCTCATAACATTTGGTGACAAATATATGCTTTTTGAGTTCTTTTATACAGTAAAAGGGAAGAAGTAAAAAAATATTGTTTGGTTTTCTTGGGAAATTATAGTTTAGTGATGTAAGGTGATTATCTATTAATATACTTTTTAGTATAATACCTTGAAGTATAATTTATAGGAGATTGAAGTTGAGTATAATTAGTAAGCCTTTTTATTATGGTGGAGTAGTTAAAAAGCATCACTTTTGTAATAGAGTAAAAGAGATTAAAGAACTACAAGATGACATGGATGCTGGATTAAACATACTTTTATATGCACCTAGAAGATTTGGTAAAACATCTTTAGTACTAAAGAGTGTGAAATCTACAAAGTATAAATACATCTTTTTAGACTTTATGAGTATAGTTGATGAAGAAGAGTTTATAAATGAGTACTTTAATGCTATAACAAAATCTTTTGATACAACTACAGATAAAGTTATAAAGTTTGTTAAAGATGTTTTGAAAATAAGACCTAATGTACATGTGGAGTTCGATATAAATGGTATGCCTACTTTTGGATTGAACTTTAAACATAGTGAATCAAAGAGTATTTTAAAAGAAATTTTAGATATACCATACCAATATGCACTACATAATAATGAAAGAATTATAGTAGTGTTTGATGAATTTCAAGAAATCATAAACTTAAATATTGAAGATAAATTAAGAGCATCTATACAGCATCATGGAGATACTGTTTCTTATATATTTTTAGGTAGTAAAAAGTCAATAATGACAAAGTTATTTTTTGATAAATCAAAAGCTTTTTATAAATCAGTAAAACATTTACCAATAAATAAGATAGAAGATGCTCAATGGTATAAGTATATTCAAAAAGGTTTTAGTGATTTTGATAAAAAAATAGAGATAAAACATATAGATAAGATACTCTCTATATCTAATGGTTTTCCATACTATACGCAACAAATAGCTAACGAACTTTTTAATTCTACAAAACGAAAAGTTGACGATATGCAAGTAGAAGAATCTATAAAATCAATACTTCATAAAGAAGAAGATTTGTTTTTAAATGAGTGGAATAACCTAAGCCAAAATTAAAAAAAAGCACTAAAACTTTTAATAAAAAATGATGGACTTAATATATATACAAAAGAATTACTTATTGATTTTAATTTCACAAGTTCTTCTTTAAAAAAAGCGGTAGAAGGACTACTTCAAAAAGATATGATAGACATAAAGCAAGGTCAGTACTACCTTCAAGATCCTTTGTTGTACCATTATTTTACTACTTGTTTATTTAAATAGCATAAACGAAGGTTTAGTTTAGAGCTAAATACTAAAGGAGCGTTTTCATAATTTTTTAGCTTTTGTTTTAAACTAATCAAGCCTTCCGTATCCATAACCATCCTCCTGATTTTATCAAAGTAACAATACAATGTCAATTTTAAAGAAACTTTTTGTAAAATACTGTATCAGGAGTAGGAATGAAGAAATTTTTAGTAGTAGTAACGTTACTTTTTACATTTTTAAATGCAAATACAATAGGTATAAACGAGAAGTTAGGGGTAATGGTGCCGATGGACTTGAAGTTTATCAACGAAAAAGGTGAGAGTAAAACACTCAAACAGCTTACACAAGGTAAACCAACACTTTTAACTTTGAACTATTTTAGGTGTTCAGGGCTTTGTAGTCCACAACTTAATCAATTAGCAGATATGTTAGGTAGATTGCATCTTGCTGAAAATACAGACTATAAAGTATTGACAGTTGGTTTTGATGAGAGTGAAACTCCAGAGTTAGCAGCAGCAAAGCGAAAAAATCAACTTGATTCTATCAAAAGAGACTATGTAAGAGATGCTTGGCACTTTGTAATTGGAGAAAATAATAGTTCAAAGGTGCTTGCAGACACGGTTGGTTTTAGTTTTAAGAAGGTGGTTTCAAAAGAGGGAAAAGTTGATTATATGCATGCAGCAACTTTGATAGTTTTATCCCCCAAAGGAAAAATAACTCGTTACTTAAGTGGGATAAATCAGCTTGTATCTGATGTTGAGTTAGCAATTTTAGAGTCCAAAACAGGTAAAATTGAACCAACGATTACAAAAAAAGTGCCTTACTGTTTTTCTCAAGAACAGAAGGTTGAAAAGATATTTTATTTGTCTGAAAAAATCTTTGGTTTTGTAACTATTGCACTGCTTTTATCTCTATTCTTTTATTTGCGTAAAATAGGAAGAAAAAACAAAACACCACTAGACTAATAAGCGAAAGTTTAATGTTTAAAAATAATCTAGCATATGAAGCAAGTGCAGGCAGTGGTAAAACTTTTATGCTTGTTGTTCGTTACCTCTCTTTGCTTTTTAAAGGTGCAGATTCTTCAAAGATTTTGGCTCTTACTTTTACCAACAAAGCAGCTAGAGAGATGCAAGAACGAATAGTTCAAACACTTGAAGAGTTAGAGACTCGTGGTGAATTGGCAGAGATTGCAAAAGTTACTGAACTATCATCAGAGTATTTACTTCAAAATCGTCAAAAAATTCTAAATGAGTTTTTAAACGCACATACAAAGATTATGACGATAGATAGTTTTTTTACACAAATACTGCGTAAATTTTCTCTTTATGCCTCTTTGATGCCAGATTTTAGTACTTTCGCCGCCCAACATGAGCTTAAACTTATGTCACGATTTTTAAAAGAGGTTACAGTCGCAGGAAAACGAGATACGCTAATAAATCTCTCCTTACAATCAAAAAAAAGACTTGGTGATATTTTTACACTACTTGATGAGTTTTATGTAAAAAAAGAAGAACTCTCTCATCTGAAATTTTCACAACAAGAGACAACTTCTTATGAACTTGAAGCTATGCAAGCTTTGAGTGGTTTGCAAAATCTAGTGACAAACTGTAAAGGTGCTTCGGCTTCTTTGGTTAAAGCGGTACAAGCAGATAGTTTTGAAGTTCTTAAAGAAAAAACTTGGGTTTTAAAAGAGACTTTGGAGTATTGGGTTTTTAAAAAATGTTTTTCGCTTGAGATGAATAGCTATCTTCACCGCATTCAAACAGCTATAAAAGCTTATAATGAGGCAAAAGAGCAGAACTTTTTTTATGGACTTAGCTCACTTGTAGATATCTACACCAAAAGTAAAAAAGCACTTTATATGGATGATAGTGAGCTTAGTTTTTCGGATGTGACTTCTTTAGTTTATGAGATTCTTCACTCTCTTAATGATAGTGAGTTTTTATACTTTAGACTTGATGCAGTGATAGAACATATGCTTCTTGATGAGTTTCAAGACACGAGTATCTTACAGTATGAGATTTTAAAACCACTTATCCAAGAGATAACGGCGGGGCAGGGAGTTTTTGATGAGGGAAGTTTCTTTTTTGTTGGAGATGTGAAGCAGTCCATCTATAGATTTCGTGGTGGTGTATCTGCTCTTTTTGGTGAAGTAGTGAAAGAAAACGCAACTGATGTTGAAAAACTTGTGACAAATTATCGTTCACAAAAAGAGGTCATTGAGTTTGTAAACAGTGCTTTTAAAAACAAAATAAAAAACTACACTCCACAACTTGTACGACCCGAAGCACAAACAGGGTTTGTAGAGATTATTCAAAATGACGAACTTCTTGACGAGAGTATGGAACAAGTAAAAAGATTGATAGAGCAGGGCGCAAAGCTTGATGATATTGCCATCCTTTGTGCGACAAATGGCGATGGTGAAGAGATGAAAAACCAGCTCCAAGAAGTAAATATAGAAGTAGTGACTGAAACTACTACTAAACTTATCAACCAAAAGAGCGTGCAGGCTATTTTAGAGTATTTGAAGTATCTTTATTTTGAAGAAAGTATTTACAAATACAACTTTTTTGCTCTTATTAACCAAGAACTAGGAATTTTAAAGAAAGTTGATTTAAACGCAGTAAGACTTGTTGATATTATAAAAAGAGTGATAGATGAGTTTAAACTCTTTAGCGATGATTTTCACCTGATTCGTTTTATAAACGCAGTCTCAAAATATAGTGACATCGAAGCACTTCTTTTTGAGTATGAAAGGTTAGATACAGCCGCAGCAGCTTCTGATATAAGTGGGGTGAGAGTTTTAACGGTGCATAAATCTAAGGGCTTAGAGTATGAACATGTCATAGTGATGGATAGACTTCGCCGTGCTCCAGCTCCTCGAGATGCAATTATCTATGAGTATGATGGGATTAGCTTGCAAAATATCTATCTTCGTACAAAAGGGAGAGAAGCTTTAGATGTAAGCTATGAGAGAGCACTCCAAAAAGAGAAAGAGTTAACATATGAAGATAGTTTAAATGCACTTTATGTTGCGTTTACGCGGGCAAGAGAAAACCTTATCATCGTTCAAAAATCAAAAGCCTCAAGTTTTGAGATTTTAGAGTTAAACGCAGCATCATTTGGCGAACTGAAATGTCAAAAAGCAGAAGATATAGCAGAGTCAAAAGCTTCAAACTTTTTAGAGTATAAGCCCATGTATTATGGAACACAAAAAGATATTTTAGCTTTAGAAAAAGAGGGCAATGAAGATTTAAACGCGATAAACTTTGGTCTTGCAATGCACTACATGTTGGAGATGACTGCTGACTTTGATGAGAAAAAGTTAAACAGCGCAAGAGACATGATGATAAACAAATATGGCTATTCGCTCACAGACAAAGAGATAGAAGATATAGCAAGTAGAGTTAAAAACCTTGTAAGATATAGAGAGTTTATAAACTTGACAAAAGGTGAATGTTACAGAGAAAAAGCACTTAGATACAAAAATAATCTTCGTTATCTAGACTTACTTGTGAAACGCAGCGAGGGTTCTTGGAATATAATTGATTACAAAAGTTCTTTTGCTTACAGCGAACATCACCTAAAACAAGTACGCTACTATGTAAACGCAGTCAAAGAGATAACAGGTGATGAGGTGGATGGTTATTTGTGTTATTTGCTTGAAGATGAGATAAAAATAATAAGTGTAATGTAAAATATAACCTTAATCTAACCTAAAATTAAGTTATTTATAAGTTTATAAAGCTATACTTCCACCAACTAAATTACTAAAAGGGCTCACATATGAAATTTACTAAAATTGCATCTGCTGAACAAATCGATCAAAAATGGATTTTGATTGACGCTGAAGGTAAAACATTTGGTCGTATGATCACTGAAGTAGCTACTGCTCTTCGTGGCAAGAACAAAGTTTGCTGGACTCCAAATATTGACTGTGGTGACTATGTAGTTATCATCAACGCTTCTAAGGCTAAATTTAATGGTCTTGGTAAAATCGCAAATAAAGAATATTTTTCTCACTCAGGTTACTTCGGTTCTACTAAGAGTGTTAAAATGACTGAGCTTTTAGAAAAAAATCCTGAGAAGTTATATAAACTAGCTACTCGTGGTATGCTTCCTAAAACTAAGCTTGGTGCTAAAATGCTTAAAAAATTAAAAATTTATGCAGGTGACCAACACCCTCACACTGCACAACTAGCTAAGTAAGGATTTAGATTATGGCAAAAACAATATATGCAACAGGTCGTCGTAAAGCGTCAATAGCAAAAGTATGGTTAACTCCAGGTTCTGGAAAAATTACAATCAACGGTCTTTCATTAGATGCATGGTTAGGTGGACTTGAAGCGAAAAAACTTCGTGTTAAGCAACCTTTAGTTCTTTCTAAGCAAGATACTTCTGTTGATATCGTTGCTACTACTTTAGGTGGTGGTTTCGGTGGTCAAGCTGATGCACTTCGTCACGGTATTTCTCGTGCCTTAGTAGAATTTAACCCAGAAATCAAAGCTATCCTTAAACCAGAGGGTATGATGACTCGTGATTCACGTGTTGTTGAGCGTAAGAAACCAGGTCGTCGTAAAGCTCGTCGTTCTCGTCAGTTCTCTAAGCGTTAATCTCAATTTTCTACAAGTATTCAGAGTTTCTCTCTGGATATGCCTTTTTCCTCAAAAAAATATCACTTTAATATACTTTTTATCATCATCGGAGTAAAATTTTATTTTCAAAGGAGATGAATGCAATATAAAAAATTAAGTTTATTAATATTATCAACAGCTCTACTCGCGAACTCAGAGGTAAATAATTTTTCTGAAGTCTTTAGTGAAGCTAAGGTAAGTGGTGAGATTAAGTATTACTATATACAAACAGACAAAGAGCATGCAAACACTGCTGATACATCAGCAAAGACTAACTCTATTGGTGGAGAGTTGAGTTTTGATACGGCTTCACTTTATGGTGTGAGTGCAGGTGTTACATTTATGACAACCAACCCATTTTTGCTCAACGATAATCCTGCTAAAGTAGATACTTCTCTTATTGGGAAAGATAATGGTGTTAGAGGTGGTGATGCAACAGACGGTTTTTCTGTATTAGGTGAAGCCTATCTAGCTTATCATTATGCTGATTTTGATTTTACACTTGGTAGAAAAGCAATGAAAACACCATTAGTTCATTCTAAATATGTAAGAATGATGCCATCGACAGTAGAAGGCTTGTTTGGCTCTTATAGTTTAAATGAAAAGTCTAATATTGAAGTTGCATATTTAAGTAGGTTTAAACAGAGAACATCGGATGAGTTTATAGATATAATTGAACATGCTTTAGGCGCAAATACCAAAGCTGTAACTGGTTCAAATGGTGGTTATGTTGCGATGCTTGGTCTAAACTATGCACAAGATAAAATCTCCATTAAAGCCTATGACTATTATGCAGATGATTTTATAAACTCTCTTTATTTAGATACTTCATATAAAACAAAACTATCTGATACACAAGTTAGCTTTGCTGGTCAATATATTCATCAAAGAAGTATTGGAAATGCAGATACAAATCTTGCACAAGCAGGTTCGCTTACAGGTGGAAAAAAGATTAATGTGAATGCTTTTGGATTCAAGGCAAGTGCAAGATTAAGTGATGCGAAAATTATTTTAGCTTATAGTAAAGTTTTAAAAGACGATGCAAAACATGATTCTGTTATCCTTCCATGGGATGGGACACCACTCTTTGCAAATTCTATTACATCAAATGATTTATTTCAATCCATCTACGGAAGTGCCTTAAAATCAGATAGTATTTACATCGGTGGTTCACAAGGCATTAAAATAGCTTACAATCAAAAATTTGATTCTCTTGGAATGAAAGGCTTTAGTACGATGCTTTCGTACTTAAATACTTCAAACTCTAGATTTGTTAAAAATCAACATGATTATAATCTTGTTTTTGGGTACAAATATGATAAGCATTTTTCTTTGGTATTAAAAGGAATTTGGGTGAAAAACAATACGGGTGCAGATGCAACAGGTGCAATCACACAACTCAAACAATTATCTCAATATAGAGTAATTACAAATTATAAATTTTAAGGATTAAAATATGAAAAAAATATTATTAACATTAAGTGTAGCTGCGTTTATCTTTACCGGAAATGCATTTGCCAACGAAGCTCATCATGAAGCTCATGCTAAGCATTGGAATTACAGTGAAAATGGTCCAGCACATTGGGAAGAGTTTTCAAAAACATGTGGTTTAGGTATTCACCAATCTCCAGTAAATATTATGCCAGGAAAAACAATGTCAATGAATCATGATTATGATTTAAGTATGCATGAAGATGTAAATACAATGGCAAAAATCATAGATAATGGTCACTCAATCAAAGTAACTCCAGAACAATCAGGAACGATTACGCTTCATGGTGAAACATTTAAACTACTTCAGTTTCATTTTCATGGAAAATCTGAGCATACAGTTGATGGAAAACGCTACGATTTAGTTGCCCATATGGTTCATCAGAATCCAAAAACAAAACAGCTTGCAGTCGTAGCAGTTTTCTTTAAAGAAGGAAAAGCAAGTCCTATTTTAGATACTGTAATCAATAATGTTGAAAAAAGTGTAAAACTTGATCCTCAAGACTTACTACCTCAAAATACAGCACATTATTTTCATTATGTAGGTTCACTTACAACACCACCATGTTCTGAAAATGTGCAATGGTATCTTTTAAAAACACCTCAAACTGCATCTGCTGCACAAATTGCACATTTTAGAAAGTTTTATGTTGATAATGAGCGTCCAGTTCAAGAGCTGCATGATAGAGTTGTAGAGTTAAACTAATCATAAGTTAATTTTATTTCTATATAATGCCTTTAATAAATTTGAAGGTATTATATGAAAAAAAGTATACTCCTTGTTGCTGTAATCTTAACTATTATAGTAACACTTCCAGTCATCGGAAATTCATTTATGAAAAAGATGATTGATACGCGCCTAGTAGAGTTAAAAAGTCATGGGCTTAGTACAAACAATGATACAGACAAGTCAGATTATCTCCACACCTTTAGACATTTTGAATTTGCTGTGCAAGATTCACCTAAGTTTTTAAAATATCTCAATACTTTTTCAGATAAACAGATACCTCCCTATGTAAATGCAATGCTTAAAGGTGCTATAGTAGGTATGGATGTGGAGTACAATAACCTTCCTTTTGCTAAAGGTTTATCAATAGAAATTTATCCACTCACTCTCTCGGAGAATATTGTAAAAGCTATAAAAGATGAAGATTTGACATTTTATAGTTATATTGATAATTTTCTTAGACTAAAAGGTATTTTATATCATATCAACTACAATGTGACGAGTAAAAGTTTTGATGGGTATCTTAAGGATATAAAAGAGAGCTATACTTTAAAAGATGGCACAAACTTGGAGTTGGAACTTAAAGAAGCTCTCTTTAGCGGAAGTGGTTACCTTGTAGCACCAGATAGACTCTCTATGAAAATTAAAAAGATAGATTTTGGTGTACAAAACAAGATGATAACTTTTGAGTTTACGCTAGGTAAGTTCAAAAGTTTATCAAGTTTTGAGTCTGCGAGTACCTATTTAAGTAGTATTGATTTAAACAATATGCAATTTATGCTTAAAGATAAAAATGAAAACCTGTTACTGACTTCACAAGATACAAAGATAAATTTCTCTGCAAATACACAGGGAAAAAAAGCTGAATTTAACACAAAGAGTTCCATAAAAGAACTAACATTTCACACATCTAAAGAAAATATTTCACTAAAAAAATTCAAGTATGATATCGCTGTTAATGGTGTAGATAAGACAACATTAGAGAGATTGAGAGTTTTGGCAACGCAAAGACAGACAAAGCACCAAGTAAACGCAGAGATAGTTAAAGCTGGCATCGATGTTATTTCACATGGACTTGAGATTAATATTTCAGAACTCTCTATAAAAAATATTACTTTAAATGAAAAAGAGGACTTAAAAGGTTTTCATATAAAATCAGCACTTAAAATTAAAGAAGATTTAGAACTGGCATCTAAAATTAATCTATCACCACTTTTACTCGTAGATGATGTTGATTTAGATATCAATATAAAACTTTCAAATGAGATTTACAACAAAATCATGCAAGATATTCCAATGACTAGCAGTATCTCAAGTTATGCAAATGTAGATGACTCAGATACAGTCTTTGATGTGACCTATGCTAATGGAGCTCTAAAAATTAATGGAAAAGATTTACAATAAGTATGAGAATTTTACTATTTGTGTTCTTAAGTGTTCATCTTTTTGCATCAACGCTTCACTTGGCAACTTCTGCAAATCCATCTCGTTTAAACCCTATCCTTGCAACTGATTCAAGCTCATCTGAGATAGCAGGTTTTTTATTTAATGGGCTTGTAAAGTATGATAAAGACTCTTCAACAATCATCGGTGACTTGGCAAAAAAGTTTTATTTTAAAGATAAGGTTACTTTGGTATTTGAGCTTAAACATCAGGTAAAATGGCATGATGAACACTTGTTCACTGCGAAAGATGTTCTCTTTACTTACAAAACGCTTATCTCTCCTAAGATAGTTTCTCCATATAGTGCAGGTTTTCGCTTTGTAAAGAGCGTGAAAGTGCTTGATGAGTACACCATAGAAGTCGTTTATAAAAAACCTTACTTTAAAGCACTTGAAACTTGGATGATGGGTATACTTCCTGAGCATCTTTTAAAAGATGAACAAAATCTTATGAGTTCTAAGTTTAACACACATCCCATAGGAACGGGAGCCTACAGACTTACACAACTCCAATACTCAAAAAATATAGAACTTACTGCTTTTGATGATTATTTTGAAGGGAGAGCCAAGATAGACAAAATCTCTTTTCATGTTATAGCCGACCCACTTACAAGATTTTTGATGTTAAAATCATCTGCTTTAGATATTGGAAGTGTTGAACCGATGGCGTATGAGAGACAGTTAAATAAAGATTTTTTTGATAAGTTTAATATTTATGAAGATATTACTCATTCATATACTTATCTTGGATTTAACCTGCGTTTAGAGAAATTTAAAAATCCAGATGTAAGAAAAGCACTCTCTTTAGCAATAGATAGACAAAAGATAGTAGATATACTTTTCTTTAGTCATGCTAAAGTATGCACTGGTCCTTTTTTACCTGGGACTGCTGCATTTAACAGCGAAGTCAAAGCACCAAAGCAGAACATAAAAAAAGCAAAAGAACTTTTAAAAAAAGCAGGTTATACAAAAGAGCATCCCTTTGAGTTTGAGATGGTTACCTCAAACTCTAGCCCTATAAGACCATACGCAGCACAGATTATGCAGTATCAGCTCAAACAGATAGGCGTAGAGGTAACACTAAGAGTAATGGAGTGGCAAGCCTTTTTAAATATGGTAGTTTTTCCACATAAGTTTGATGCAGTACTACTCGGTTGGGGGCTCTCTTCTACTCCAGACCCTTATATGTTTTGGCATACAGATAGTGATAAAAAAGGTGGCTTTAACCTAGTAGGTTACAACAATCCTAAGATTGATAAAATGATAGAAGATTCACAAAGTATGATCGATAGGCAGAAGCTAGGAAAATTATGGAAAGAGATGTTTAAAATTATTACAGATGATAATCCTTATCTGTTTTTGTATATACCAAACTCAATCACAGCTACTGACAAAAGAATCAAAAATATCCAACCGAGCTTGAGTGGAATATGGCATAATTATATATTATGGGAAAAATCTACAATTAAATAGTTTAATCAGGTACTTATAATTTTTAAATTATTATGGTATGATAAAAGTATGAATTAAAAATTACGAATATTAAGGAGTTTGATGATGGTAAGAAAAACAGTGGCAATAAAAGATGATTTATTTCATAACTTAGAATCAAATCACATTATAAACCAGTATCAATCTTTTTCAGAATTAGTATCAAATGCTTTGCAACTTTTGATAGAAAAACAAAAAAAAGAACGCTATAAATTAGCAATAATAGAGGCCTCAAAAGATGAATTATATATACAAGATATGAAAAGTATTGAAAATGAATTTCAATATGCAGATGAGCATACTGTAAAATGAACCAATATGATGTATATTTAGCAGATTTAAACCCAACTATTGGCAGAGAACAATTTGGTAAAAGACCTGTTTTGATAATCTCAAACAATTATGAAAATTTACTCGATTTAGTTACGATAATCCCCATAACTTCATTAAAAAATGGAAGAAAAATATATCCAAATGAATTGTTATTACAAAATGAACTAGAAATGCCATCAATATTATTGTGTCAACAAATTAGAACTATTTCAAAAAATCGATTAATCAAAAAACTAACTACCCTTAATAATTATATGACCCAAAAGAAAATAGTGAGCGTACTTTGCCGAAGATTTGAAAATATGAGCTAAAATACATATAAGTGCCTGACCATAATAAATGTCATAATTTAATAACAAGAGAAGTTATAAGATGCAAGGCGAAAGTTTGCAGGAACTACTGGTAGTTTCAAGAA
>JASFZD010000101.1:0-29010 GCA_045046645.1 Sulfurimonas sp.
GGTTTCAAACGAAGCCTGAAATATTTAAGATTTTACCAAATGTGTTTCAAGATATTGCTTTTGGGATGGTACAACGTGGTGAAACTTGACACCTACGCACATAAAGATATAGCTTTTGAATTTGCATCTGCAATAAATCCTATATTTAAACTATATCTTATCAAAGAGTTTCAAAGACTCAAAGAAGAAGAACTAAAGCAATTAGGCTGGGATATAAAAAGAAATCTTACTAAGATTAACTATAGAATTCATACAGATGCTATAAAAGAAAATCTTATACCAAAAAGTTTAATGCCCCAACAAATAAATTTTGTATATGCAAGTGAAGCAGATATTTTAAATGTAGCCTTGTTTGGAATAACAGCAAAACAATGGCGAGAACTTCATAGCGACAAAAAAGGTAATATTAGAGATGAAGCAAATGTATATCAGCTTATATGTTTAGCAAACCTTGAATCTTTAAATGCACATTTTATAAGTGAGGAATTGTCTCAATCGCTAAGAGTAAAAAAACTAAATGAAATAGCTATATCTCAAATGCAAATATTAATCAAAGATAAAAATATTGAAAAGTTGAAAGATAAATAATGAAAATACAATTTGAAAGTGATTTGGCATATCAAGATAGAGCGATAGCTTCAATAGTAGATATATTTGAAGGTCAAGAGATTTGTCAAAGTAACTTTAGTATTGTAAGGCAACACTCTAAAGGTCAAAAAACTACAGCTGATTATGATGATTTAGGTATAGGAAATAGACTTGAACTTTTAGATAATGAGATACTTGCTAATGTTCAAAACATTCAACTTCGTAATGGACTACCTCAATCCAAGAAACTGGGTAGTATGGACTTCTCAATTGAGATGGAAACAGGTACTGGTAAAACCTATGTTTATCTGAAATCTATATTTGAGCTAAATAAACGCTACGGTTTTACAAAGTTCATTATAGTTGTTCCATCTATCGCCATTAAAGAAGGAACTAAAAAGACATTAGAAATAACGAGCGATCATTTTAAGACTCTTTTTGATAATGTCAACTATGATTCATTTGTATATGACAGTTCAAATCTTGAACAAGTTCGTGATTTTGCTACAAGTAGTGATATACGAATAATGGTTATAAATATTGATGCCTTTAGAAAAAGTTTTAGTGATCCGACAAAGAACAATAAAGCAAACATCATACATAGAGAAAATGATAGACTAAATGGTCAAAAACCAATAGAGTTTATAGCTTCTACAAACCCTATACTTATCATAGATGAGCCTCAGAGTGTTGCAAATACTCCAAAGGCAAAAGAGGCTATACAAACACTAAACCCTCTTTGTTCTCTTCGCTATAGTGCTACACATATAGAAAAGTTTAACCTTATGTATAAACTTGACTCTATTGATGCTTATGAGCAACAACTGGTGAAGCAGATAGAAGTAGCAAATGTAAAACTAGAAGATACTTCTAACAAACCATACATAAAATTGGTAAGTGTAAAAGCAAATCCTAGAAGTGCGAAAATAGAGATTGATGTAAACGAAAAAGGTACTACAAAAAGAAAAGCTATTACTGTAAAAGATGGTGATGATCTCTATGAAAAGTCAAAAGGTAGAGATGTTTATGATGGATATCGAATTGATGATATCTACATAGAAAAAGGTAGCGAGTATATTGAGTTTTCAAATCAAGAGAGTATAGATATAGGTGCTACAATTGGTGATGTTGATGATGATAGTATTAAACGGTTGCAGATAAGAAAAACGATTGAAGAACATCTAGATAAAGAGTTAAGATTAAATGCTCAAGGTATCAAAGTTCTTAGTCTGTTTTTTATTGATAAAGTAGCCAACTATAGAGCTTATGATGAAGAAAACAATGAACTTCAAGGTAAATATGCTCTGTGGTTTGAAGAAGAGTATAAAATCATCTCTAAAAAGCGAAAATATAACACTCTTTTTGACAAAATAGATATTAATGCGGAAGTAAGTAAGGTACACGATGGTTATTTCGCACAAGATAAAAAAGGTCGTGTTAAAGATAGTACAGGTAAAAATGCTGATGATGAAAGTGCTTTTGACAAGATAATGAAGCACAAAGAGAAACTTTTAGGTTTTGCAGAACCATTACGATTTATATTTTCACATAGTGCTTTGAAAGAGGGATGGGATAATCCTAATGTTTTTCAAATATGTACTCTAAATGAAACTAGCTCTGTGATGAAAAAGCGTCAAGAGATAGGTCGAGGACTTAGAATATGTGTAAATCAAGAGGGAGATAGAGTTAGAGGGTTTGATGTAAATACTTTAACCGTAATGGCAAATGAGAGTTATGAAGATTTTGCTAGAGCACTTCAAAAAGAGATAGAGGATGAAGAGGGAATCAAATTTGGTGTGATAGAAGAACACTTTTTTGCGAATATCCCTGTAGAGCAAGAAAATGGTAGTGTTGAGTACTTTGGAGCTACTAATAGTGAATCGATGTATCAGTATCTCCAAGATAATAGTTATATAGACTCTAAAGGTAAAATACAGAACTCACTGAGAACAGACATTAAAAACAATGAGTTTGAAGTTCCAGAGGAGTATCAAGCATTAAAAGCAGATATAACATCTGTGATTACTAAAATTGCTGGTAGTCTTAATATTAAAAATGCTGATGAGAGAACACTTATCACACTAAACAAAGAAGTTTACCTTAGTGAAGAGTTCAAAGATTTATGGGAACAGGTCAAATATAAAACGACTTATCGAGTAGATTTTGATGTTGAAAAACTTGTAAATGAATGTGCTAAACAAATAGCAAATGATTTAACTATTGGTAAAATTAAGTACTTATATTCAAAAGCGACAAACAAGATCACTAAGGTTGGTGTAGAAATCATAGAAGGTAGTGAAGATAATAGTTTTATGGACTGTGACATCATAGACTATGAACTTCCAGACATTGTTACCTACTTACAAAATGAGACAAATCTTACAAGAAAGAACATCGTAGATATTCTTATAAAAAGTGAAAGACTACAGGACTTTAAGAATAATCCTCAAAAGTTCATAGATGGTGCTATTAAAATTATCAAGAAAACTATGAGTATGTTCATTGTTGATGGTATTAAGTATCAAAAGCTCGGAAGTGAGTTCTACTATGCTCAAGAGTGCTTTGAAGATCAAGAACTTTATGGATACCTATCTTCAAATATGATTGAGAATAAAGAGAATAAATCTATCTACACTCATACAGTTTATGACTCTACAATAGAAGAAAACTTTGCTAAAGCGTTTAATGAAAACTCTAATGTTAAACTCTTTACAAAACTACCATCTTGGTTTAAAATAAATACACCACTCGGTACATATAATCCTGACTGGGCTGTGTTGATAGAGAAATATGATGAGGAGAAACTTTACTTTGTAGTTGAGAGTAAGGGAAGCTCGTTAGGTTTAGATATCAAAACAGCAGAATCTTCAAAAATTGAATGTGCGAAAAAACACTTTGCTGAAATATCTGCTAAAGTTGATTTAGTGCAGTCTAATAGTTTTAGTAATTTAAGGAATCATATTTAGAAAGAATAAAAAGTCATTAGACTTTTATTCATAAGGTGGTACTGGAGAGGGGATTTGAACCCCTAAGCCTTGCGGCGGTGGATTTTGAATCCACTATGTATACCATTCCATCACTCCAGCATAAATGATTTGGAATGTGATTATATTTACTCTTTGCTTAAAACATTGTAAATATATTAAAAATTAATGTTATTTTGTCGATATTCTTAGATATAATAAAACAATTTCAACCGGAGGTGCATGATGCGTGTAACATCTAGTATGTACTATGACAATTTATATGGTCCAAATAATTCTAAGTTAAACAAAAGACTTTTTGATGTTAACAAGCAGATTGCTTCTGGACTTAAAATTCAATATGCTAGTGATGATGTGTCTACTTTTGTAGAAACTATGAGGCTTGATAATGAACTTACCACGCTGAATCAAGTTAAAAAAAGTACTGAAAGTGGTTATAAATTTTCTAATCAAACAGATGTGATTTTAAATGATTTTACTACCTCTATGGATAGAATAAGAACTCTAATGATAAACGCAGCTAATGATGCAAATAGTGATGCATCGCGTGATGCAATTGCGGTAGAGCTTCGAGGATTAGAAGAACATCTTAAAAATCTTTCAAACACTTCAATAAATGGGCAATATCTTTTTTCAGGTTCTGCAGTAGATACTAAGCCAATAGATGATAACGGAGTTTATCAAGGTAACAATGTATCAATGAATTCATTTTTAGGTTCAAATGCACAACAGCAATACAACTTAACAGGAGATGATTTATTTTTGGGAGAAGAGACTTCAGTGAAAAGAGAAGTTACTACAAATGCCTTACAAGTTCTCAATGAACCTCCAAGCACATCTACTATTGTTTCTGGAAGTAATACAATGAGTGAGTTTATGGGCGACTCTCCATCTGGTAAACACTATTTTTATCTAAGGGGTACAAAAAGTGATGGAACTGCAATAAAAACGCAAATTCCAATGCTTAATACTCAAACTGTTGATGATTTATTAAATCAGATAGGAATGAAATTTGGAAATACACCTAGTTTGAATATTGTTAATGTTTCATTGGATCAAACTGGACAAATTGTAATTGAAGATAAGTTTAAAGGCTCCAGTAAGTTAGATTTTCATTTAGTTGGTGCTACGGATTTTAATTCAGCTGGGCTTGATGAAGCAGATATCTATACAGGTAGTAGTAGTATAAATGACCTTTTTTCAGGAAGTAGTGATTATAGCGTTGCCTCAACAGCACCAGGTTTGTATATTAAGGAATTTATGAAGTCCCCTTATGCTTCTGCAGTTGCGGGTCCATTAAATGATACTGTACTCTATGACCGTACACAGTTTACTCAAACAGCTTCTGTACTTACATCCAATGTTTCACAAATTTTGAAAGAAGATAATACTTTTGCCAAAGCATCGACAAAAATATCTGAAGTTGCTGATATCTCAAAAGGGACTGTTGTTACGACTGATGATAGTTTAAATGGAACAACTTTAAATTTAACTGGTACAACCGTAAGTGGAGCAGGCTATACAGCAAGTATTGATTTTGCTAACCCTTCTACTTTTACAGTAGGTGGTAATACTTATAATGTGTTTAATGTAGATGGAACAGGAACAAATGCTGATGATATGACATATAGACAAATGATGGATATTATAAATATGATTGTGACAGATGGCTTCCCTGATGCTGGATATGGAAATACTGATAGCGAGTATTTTGATAAAATTAAAAACTCGGAATTTTCGGGACAAACATCATTAACTTATGATGGGAAAATACAGTTTGGCGATGCAAATGCAGCTACAACTCAAGCAAGCATATCTTTATATGATGCCAATAGTGATAACTTTACTATAAATGTTGACAGTGATGGAAATTTAGTAGATGATAGTGCTACTGCTTCGGTGATGACATTTAACACAAACAACGCCTTAACTATACGCGACCCAAAAACAGATTTTTTTAAAACTATCAACGAGATGATTGTAGCTGTAGAAAGTCATAAAAACTATCCAGACTCTACAAATGGAGAGATGAGAAATGTTGGTATTGAAAATGCAATTGCTATGATGGATGATCTACAAGAGCATGTAGGAAGATCTCATTCTCTTGCAGGAGCACAATCAAATACTTTAACTAGATCATTGGAGAGAACAGAATTACTTGAAATTAGTACAATGACGCTGCGTTCTTCGATTATTGATACTGATATAGCAGAAGCCTCACTTACCCTCACGCAATTGACACTAAACTATCAAGCAATGCTCTCTACAGTTGGAAGAGTTTCTCAACTAAGTTTGGTGAATTACTTATAAATGGAATGATTTTGGCTATAATATCTTTATATTTTATAAAGGCTGTTATAGTTTGAAAGAGACCCTGTTTATTACACTTTTTAGTATATTTATATATCTTGGGATTTCCACTATTTTTAGTGAAAGTTCTTTGATGGGAAGTTATGGTCTAACCTTTGCCACTCAAAATCAACACTACTTTGGGTATGTATCTTTTGTATATCTTTTATTGTTGATTTTACCACTCTATTTTTTATACAAAAACACAATTTTTGATTTTAGAAAAGCACAAATTAGTATTGCATCTATTTTAATTTTTTTTTCTTCTTTACTCTTTCAAGCACTATTAGTAGAGAGTGAATATAGAGGAAAGTTTGGCGCTGATTTTGTAGACTTTTTATCACCATATATAGGTCTATTCGGACTATGGGTATTTTGGTGTATGATTACACTTTTAAGTGCAGTCATTGTTTTAGATAAAAGTACCTCAGAGATGATAGATATTGTTTATAATCTTGTTAAAAATAAGCTTCAATTAACGCTAGAGAACCGACCTAAAGTTTCAAAAAAGAGTATAACTAAAGCAAAAAAAACTATCTCAATGAATGAGTTGAGAGAACATAAAAAAGAAAAAAAAGAGGAAAAAACAACTCTCAAAGAAGCCCCACTTAATACAGAAGAAGAGATAGATAAACCTGCTTATTTGAGAAAGGAAGAGAAGTCAGCACCTACTAAAGAAAAACATAATCTTTTAGACTTGGCTTTAGAGGTAAAAGAACAAAAAAATGCACTTATTGTTGATGAACTTGAAGAGAATACAAAGCTTTTAGAAACAATTGAAAAAGGTAAAGTTGAAAAACCTAAAAACTTCAAACTTCCATCTGTTGATTTCTTACAAAAACCAGAGAAAGTAGACCATAGTATAGATGAGAGTGAAGTAGATGATAAGATTCGTTATCTGATTGAAAAACTTGCTCACTTTAAGATAGATGGTGATGTTGTGAGAACTTATGCTGGACCAGTTGTTTCTACTTTTGAGTTTAAACCAGCTGCTAATGTAAAAGTAAGTAAGATTTTAAACCTTCAAGATGATTTAGCGATGGCACTCTCTGCTGAGACCATTCGCATTCAAGCTCCGATTCCAGGTAAAGATGTTGTAGGTATTGAGATACCAAACCATGAAGTAGATACTATTTATCTGCGTGAATTACTTGATTCTAAACTCTTTAAAGAGTCAAAATCTCCTCTTACAATTGCTTTAGGAAAAGATATCGTTGGTCGTCCTTTTGTAACAGATTTAAAAAAGTTGCCACATCTTCTTATAGCAGGAACAACAGGAAGTGGTAAAAGTGTTGGTATTAACTCTATGATACTTTCACTTTTATATAAAAACTCACCAGACCAGTTGCGTTTACTAATGATAGACCCAAAAATGTTAGAGTTTTCTATCTACAATGATATTCCTCATTTATTGACACCCGTTATCACAAAACCAAAACAAGCTATCGTAGCACTTAACAATATGGTAGCAGAGATGGAACGCCGTTATGAAAAAATGGCAGATACTAGAACAAAAAATATAGAAAACTATAATGATAAAGCTAAAAAAGAGGGGCGAGAAGCTTTTCCTTATATAGTGGTGATTATAGATGAACTCGCAGACCTTATGATGACAAGTGGTAAAGATGTTGAACACTCCATCGCGCGTTTAGCTCAAATGGCTAGGGCTTCAGGTATCCACCTAATAGTTGCTACACAAAGACCATCTGTTGATGTTGTAACAGGGCTGATAAAAGCAAATCTTCCTTCAAGAATATCTTATAGAGTAGGGCAAAAAATAGACAGTAAGATTATCTTAGATCAAATGGGTGCAGAGTCTCTTTTAGGTCGTGGAGATATGCTTTTTACTCCTCCAGGTTCAACAGGGCTTGTGCGTTTACATGCACCATGGAGTACAGAAGAAGAGATAGAGACAATAGTAGAATTTTTAAAGTCTCAAAGAGAACCAGATTATGATAAAAGCTTTTTAGTTGAAGAGACTGAATCGAATTCATTAGGTTCTAGAGAGACTTATGAAGAGCTTGACTCTCTTTATGAAGATGCAAAAAATGTCATCATAACAGATAAAAAAACATCTATATCATACTTACAAAGAAAACTACAGATTGGTTACAACCGTTCAGCAAGAATTATAGAACAACTTGAACATGAGGGTGTTCTTTCTTCTCCAAATACTAAAGGTATTCGAGAAATACTTTAATTTACTTCTAAACTGTTACTATAAGATACAATAATTATAAAAATAATTTTAACATGTTTCTTTTAGTAACACTGTTATTAATCCTTCAATATCTTTAGTTATAATATTCCAAAATTAAATACAGGACATATATATGGCATTTTTAGAAGATTATAAAGCTCACATGGCAGAGCGTGAAACACTTGGTGTTCCACCTTTAGCTCTTTGTGCTGAACAAACAGCAGAACTGATAGAGCTTATTAAAAAAGATTGTACAGATGAGTTGTTAGACTTACTGACAAACCGTGTTGCTCCTGGTGTTGATGATGCGGCGTATGTAAAAGCAGCATTTTTAAATGATGTAGCAGCTGCTAATGTAGCAGTTAGTGCAATTACACCTCAAAAAGCAGTAGAAATGCTTGGTATGATGCTTGGTGGATATAATGTTAAGCCAATGATTGATGCACTTTCATCTTCAGATACAGCAGTTGTAAAAGCGGCAGTTGCTTCACTCAAGAAAACGCTTCTTGTGTATGATGCTTTTAATGATGTAGAAGAACTTCATAAAGCTGGGAATACGCACGCGACTGAAGTTATGACTTCATGGGCAAATGCAGAGTGGTTTACAAGTAAAGATGCATTAGCGCAAGAAATTACTGTTACTGTTTATAAGGTTCCAGGTGAAACAAATACGGATGATTTATCTCCAGCTTCTGAAGCGTTTACTCGTTCTGATATCCCTTTACATGCAAATTCATTTTTGGTAAATAGCATGGAAAAACCATTAGAAACTATTGCTGAGCTTAAGAAAAAAGGTCATCCGATTTCTTATGTTGGTGATGTTGTTGGTACTGGTTCTTCTCGTAAATCTGGTGTTAACTCTGTTCAGTGGCACATGGGTGTAGATATCGAAGGTGTGCCAAATAAGCGTACTGGTGGTGTTGTAATGGGTGGAATTATTGCTCCAATTTTCTTTGCAACTTGTGAAGATTCAGGTGCACTTCCATTAGAGCTTGATGTCTCTAAAATGGAAACAGGCGACGAAGTTACTATCTACCCTTACAAAGGTGAAGCTCATAAAGATGGTAAGTGTATCGCAACTTTTAAACTAAACCCTAACACTATTACTGATGAAGTTCGTGCAGGTGGTCGTATTCCACTTATTATTGGTCGTGGTTTAACTTCTAAAGCGCGTGGTGTTTTAGGTCTAGGTGCATCTAAAGCATTTTTAACAGCCGAACAACCTGTCGATACTGGTAAAGGTTTTACGCTTGCACAAAAAATGGTTGGTAAAGCATCAGGTCTTAGCGGTGTTCGTCCTGGTATGTATGTAGAGCCTGAGATGTCAACTGTAGGGAGTCAAGATACAACTGGTCCAATGACTAGAGATGAGATTAAAGAACTTGCAGCACTTGGTTTTAATGCAGACTTTGTTATGCAGTCTTTTTGTCATACAGCAGCTTACCCAAAACCATCTGATGTTATCATGCACCATAAACTTCCTGACTTTATCTCGAACCGTTCAGGTGTTGCTCTTCGTCCTGGTGACGGTGTTATTCACTCTTGGTTAAATAGAATGGTTCTTCCTGATACTGTTGGAACTGGTGCTGATAGTCATACTCGTTTTCCTCTTGGTATCAGCTTCCCTGGTGGGTCTGGTGTTGTTGCATTTGCAGCAGTTACTGGTTCTATGCCTTTAACTATGCCTGAGTCTGTTTTAGTTAAATTTTCAGGTGAGATGCAACCGGGAATCACTCTTCGTGACCTTGTAAATGCTATACCTTATGTTGCAATCCAAAAAGGTCTTTTAACAGTTCCTAAAGCTGGTAAGATAAATGTTTTTGCTGGTAGAATTCTAGAGATAGAAGGTTTACCTGATCTTAAAGCTGAGCAAGCATTTGAGCTTTCTGATGCATCTGCTGAGCGTTCTGCTGCTGCATGTACAGTTCTTTTAAATACTGCTCCAGTTGAGGAATATTTAAAATCAAATGTAGTTCTTTTAGAATCTATGATTAAAGATGGTTATGAAGATTCTCGTACTATTCAAAGACGCGTGGACAAGATGAAAACTTGGTTAGCTAACCCAACACTTATGAAACCAGATGCTGATGCAGAGTATGCAGAAGTAATCGAGATTGACTTAAATACTATCACAGAGCCAATTCTTGCTTGTCCTAATGATCCAGATAATGTTAAGCTTTTAAGTGAAGTTGCTGGAACTAAATTGGATGAAGTATTTTTAGGTTCTTGTATGACAAATATCGGTCACTATAGAGCAGCTGGTGAAGTTATGAGAGGTGAGACTGGTGTAAATGTTGAGAAGTTTTGGATTGTTCCACCAACAAGAATGGATGAGCAACAACTAATCAATGAAGGCTATTATGATGTGTACAAAGCTATAAAAGCTCATACTGAAGTTCCAGGATGTTCATTGTGTATGGGTAATCAAGCCTCTGCTCGTGTTGATTCAACTGTTTTTTCAACATCAACTCGTAACTTTGATAACCGTTTGGGTAAAGGTACACAAGTTTATCTAGGTTCCGCAGAGCTTGCTGCTGTATGTGCGAAACTTGGTTATATTCCAACTCCAGCTGAGTACATGGATATAGTTCCTGCTAAAATTGCTGGTAAAGAAAATGAGATTTATAAATATCTTAACTTCAATGAAATTAAAGGTTATCACTTAGAAAAGCGTTCAATCGCTCAAGATAAGTATGACGTAACAATCAAACCAGTCTAATCATACAACTACAACATAACGATGCTAATTAGCATCGTTATTTCTGTCGGCTTACTTATAACGCAAAAAATGTTCCATATTCTTTTCTCTCTTACATAACTTTCAGTTTTATTACTCTACAATAAAGAAAAATAATTTGGAAAACCAAACAATGAGAATAGATAAATTTTTAAATTCCGTTAACATTACAAAAAGGCGTTCTGTTGCACAAGATATGATAAGTAATAAGGTTGTTCTCATTAATGACACCATTGTCAAAGCAAGTAAAAATGTAGATATAGGCAATATTATTACGATTAATTACCTCCAAAACTCAAAAAAGTACGAAGTCCTTAAAATTCCAACAACAAAATCAACACCAAAGTCACTTCAGGGTGATTATATAAAGGAAGTGTGATGAAGTACGAAGAAGCAAAAACACAATTTACCTCTCTTTTTAATCACGAGATGAGTGATGAACAGATGAGAGCATTTTTAGTCGGAATCACTTTAGATGAACATACTTGTGTGAGTACTATTGCTGCTGCTGCCCAAGTGATGCGAGATTTTGCACTTCCTTTGCCTATATCAGAAGAACTTCAAAAAAATGCTATTGATATAGTAGG
The DNA here is from genome assembly GCA_045046645.1 of Sulfurimonas sp. Classification (GTDB taxonomy): domain Bacteria; phylum Campylobacterota; class Campylobacteria; order Campylobacterales; family Sulfurimonadaceae; genus Sulfurimonas. The sequence continues at coordinate 11,446 of JASFZD010000101.1, forward strand.
AACAGGTGGGGATAAAATAGGTTCATTTAATATCTCATCAACAGTTGCTTTGTTAACTGCTGCATGTGGAGCAACAGTTGCAAAACATGGAAGTCGTTCTGTTACTTCAAAAAGTGGAAGTGCTGATATGTTTGAAGCACTTGGTGTTAGACTTGATTTGAGTATTGAGCAGAGTGCAAAACTTTTAGAAGAGAGTGGTTTTACTTTTATGTTTGCACAAAACCATCATCCAGCTATGAAGTTTATTATGCCTGTTAGAAAAAGCATTTCAGATAAGACTATTTTTAATATTTTAGGTCCCCTGACAAATCCAGCAGGAGTACATAAGTCAATGCTTGGTGTTTTTGATAAAGTATTTGTTCCTAAAATGCTTGAAGCCTTAAAGATAAATGGTGCCACTAGTGCTATGGTTGTAAGTTCTAAAGAAGGAATGGATGAGATTAGTATAAGTGATGTGACTTATGCTGTACAACTTCGTGATGGTATTACTCATGAGTTTGAGATAGATCCCGAAGAATATGGCATCAAAAAAATGCCACTTCAAGCCATAATTGGTGGAGATGCCAAACAAAACGCACAGATACTTAGAAACATCTTTGATTCTACTGCGACAGATGCACAAAGAGATATCGTGCTTATAAATACAGCCGCATCACTAATGGTTGATGGTCTGTGTTGTGATATGCAAGAGGGTTTAGAGATGGCAAATGAAGCTATCAGAAATGCAAGAGCAAAGAAAAAACTTAAACAGATTATAGAAATCTCTAATAAACTATGAAAAATTATAGTTTAAAACTTGGTGAACTTGATGTTTTATCCAAAGAAATTATAAAAGATTTTCCTAATGGTGTTGTGGTTTTAAGAGGAGATTTAGCAGCTGGAAAAACGACTTTTGTTAAAACAATCGCCAAAGAGTTGGGATACGAAGAAGAGGTTACTTCACCCACTTTTTCATTGCAACAATGTTATGGTGAGAAGATATTTCATTATGATATATACAATCATGGCTTGGAGCATTTTATCGCTTTGGGAATGTTAGAAGAGTTAGAAAAAGAGGGACTTCATTTTATAGAGTGGGGAGATGAGACGCTTGTAGATTTGTTAGTAAACGCAGGGATTCAAACGATAACGATAGATATAGAAAAAACAAAAAATGATGCGAGAGAGTATATAGTATGCACACATTAAAAGCAGTTGGTTTAGAAAAAAAAATAAAGAGTTTAGAGATAGTTAAGGGAATGAGTCTTGAAGTTTCTAGTGGTGAAGTAGTAGGACTTCTTGGACCAAATGGAGCAGGAAAAACAACAACTTTTTATATGATATGTGGACTTGTTGAAGCAAGCGGAGGAGAAGTCTTCTTTGATGAAGAAAATATCTCTGATAAACCCTTACACGAGCGAGCATTACAAGGTATAGGATATTTGCCTCAAGAAGCATCTATCTTTAAAGATTTAAGCGTTGAAGACAACTTAATGGTTGCCGCACAGGTGGGTATAAAAGGAAAAGAAGCACAAGAAGCTAGAATCCTTGAATTACTTGATATGTTTAACATTGAACCTATTCGCTATCGTAAAGGGATTAGTTTAAGTGGGGGTGAACGCCGTCGTGTTGAAATAGCTCGTGCTCTTGTGAATGAGCCAAAATTTCTTCTCCTTGATGAACCTTTTGCGGGAGTTGACCCTATCGCCGTTATGGATATACAAAAAGTAATAAAGCAACTTGTATCGTATGATATTGGTGTTCTTATAACAGACCATAATGTTAGAGAAACTTTAGCAGTGTGCGACAGAGCATATGTAATCAAGTCTGGTTCACTGCTTGCAAGCGGAACAAGTGAGGAGATAGGACAAAATGCAGATGTTCGTAAATACTATCTTGGAGAGGAGTTCAAGCTTTAAAAAAGCTTACTAATAGATGGCAGCATTAAGACAAAGACAATCAGTAGAGAACAAACATAAACTATCAAATACTCTTCGTAATTGGTTACCTATTTTGCACTCTAGTTTGTCTGATTTGGGTGAAGCTATGGCTCCTTTTGTTGAGTCAAATCCTGTTGTAGAAGTTGAATCTGGATATGAAGAGGATTTTGAAAAAAAGATTCCAAGAAAAGTGATTTCGCGTGGCGTTAGTAACTCAAGAACAGAGCAGATTGAAGCACTGACTATCCATAAAAGAACTCTACATGAAGTTTTAGATGAGCAGTTAGAAGCACCACTTTTTCCAACACCAATTTCCCAAGAGATAGCACAGTTTGTGGTTGCTAACTTAGATGAAAACGGATACTATGAAGGTATTGATGAAGAATTCTGTGATAAACATGATGTAAATCTTGAAACCTTTGATAAAATAAGACAACGGTTTGCACATATAGAGCCAGTTGGCATAGGAGCGAGAAATTTAAAAGAGTCTTTTTTGTTTCAGCTTGATAGCTCTGAGATAAGTGACAAGGCTTATGCTTTAGCAGTTGAGATTATCAATAATATGCAGACTATATATAGCTATTCAGGTGAAGAGTATTTTAGTGAAGTGATGCATGTCCTCTCAAGTTTTAAAAATCCTCCCTCAATTGAGTATCAAGAAGAATCAGCACAGATAGTTCCTGATTTGATGATATATTTTAATGAAGAAAAAAACATAGAAGTAAAACTCAATGACGCTTATTATCCGACCATCAACATTGACACAAATTATGCTGTTGAACATGAGTTTATCACACAAAAAATTAAAGAAGCAAAGTCGCTTGTAGACGCACTAGATATGCGTAAAGCTACATTATATAAAGTAGGGCTGATGATAGTTGAGTATCAGTATGAGTTCTTTACTGGCGGAGCTATCATGCCTCTTACACTTAAAACTTTAGCTGATGAATTTGGACATAACCCATCAACAATCTCTCGTGCTATTGCTAACAAATATATTGCATGTGATAGGGGTGTTTTAGCAATGAAAGAGTTTTTTACAACTGCCATAGATGATGATGTTAGTAATGCAGCTATCAAAGAATTTCTGATTGGTTTAGTAAAGCAAGAAAACAGAGTAAAGCCATTTAGCGATATGAAATTTTTAGAGCTTATTCAAGATAAATTTAAAGTAAAAATGGTGAGAAGAACTATAGCAAAATATAGAAAGCAGTTAAATATTGCAGGTTCAAGTGAACGTAAAAAACTTTATCAATTAGGTGTCTAGTTGAATATAAAAAAGAGACTTGATGAAGAGGTACTTAAACGCAACAATGCAAATGAAGTAAGTACAGAGAAGTTAGATCCTATCTTAGTGGCTAAACGCTACAATAATCCAACAATTTCGCTAATCTGTGCCCTTTTTGCTTATGGAAATGTCAAACAGATAGTAAAGTTTTTAGATTCACTAGATTTTTCACTTCTAAATAAAAGTGATGAAGAGATAAAAAAGAGATTAGTAAATCATTACTATCGTTTTCAAAAGAGTGAAGATGTTATTGCTCTGTTTATAGCCCTAAAAAGATTAAATGCAGAAACTTCAATAGAAGAAGTTTTTAAAAGTGGGTATGATAAAAAGAAGAGTGTTATAGAAGGCATAAACGCAGTCATAACAAAACTTCGCTCACTTTTCCCATACACTTCGAGAGGATATAATTTTCTAATCTCAAAGGTAACTACAAAAACAAAAGGCTCAGGAGCACAAAAGAGATGGATGATGTTTCTGCGTTGGATGGTTAGAGATGACAACATAGATATGGGTCTATGGAGTGGTATAAATAGAGCTGATTTGATAATGCCACTAGATACGCACACCTTCAATGTAGGACTGCGTTTAGGCTTGCTAAAACGCAAAACTTATGATTTGAAAGCTGCCATAGAATTAACAGACACTCTCAAAAGTTTTGATAAAAATGACCCCTTAAAATATGATTTTGCTCTTTATAGATTAGGTCAGGAAAAAATACTATAAAATTTTTTGTTTTTGTTTTTGTTTGCTGTAGGTTTGCAATAACCTTATCTTTTGAATATTATAGTATTTTTTTGATATAATAATCTTCAATAAATGATAAAATATTCAAAAGGGTAATAATATGGAGTGTGAATTTCCAACTGTAAACTCAAATATAGAAGAAGTAAAAGAGATTTTTCAAATTGTTAAAACGATTGCTGTTATGGGGCTTTCTCCTGATGCTACAAAAGATAGTAATAAAGTTGCAACTTATTTGCAAAGTGTAGGCTATAAAATAGTACCTGTTTATCCTAAGGGTGAAGAGATTCTTGGAGAAAAAGTTTACAAATCTTTGGCAGATATACCTTTTGCTGTTGATATGGTAAATATTTTTCGAAAACCAGATGCACTTGATCCTATTGCTGAAGCATGTATCTCTCGTGGGGATGTGAAAGTATTTTGGGCTCAAAAAGGCATAGTAAATAATGAAGCAGCTCAAAAAGCAAAAGATGCAGGTATGAGAGTTGTACAAAATCAGTGTTCAATGGTTGATCACAAAGCACTTGGGGAATAATATTGATCAGTTTAAAAAGTATTCAAGATGCAAAAAAACGCATCCAAAATGTTGTAGTTAATACGCCATTTTCATATGCTCCACACCTTAGTAAAATATCTGGATGTGAAGTATTTTTAAAAAAAGAAAATTTACAGAATACTGGTGCGTTTAAACTTCGTGGCGCTTACAATAAGATAGCAACGCTTAGTGATGAACAAAGAGCTTGTGGAGTTGTAGCAGCTAGTGCTGGAAATCATGCACAAGGTGTTGCATTTTCAGCTGCAGAGTTTGCTATCAAAGCTGTCATTATTATGCCAGAGTCGACACCTTTAACCAAAGTGAATGGTGTGAAATATTTTGGTGCAGAAGTTATCTTAAAAGGTAGTAATTATGATGAAGCTTATGCTTATGCTTTAGAATATGGAAAAAATAACCATCTTACATTTGTTCATCCATTTGAAGATGAAGAAGTTATGGCTGGGCAGGGAACAGTTGCTTTAGAGATACTGCAGAGTTGTGAAGATGTAGATGCTGTGCTAGTTCCTGTTGGTGGTGGTGGACTTATCGCAGGCATGGCAAGTGCCTTTAAAAGTGTTAACAAAAACATAGAAGTGATAGGCATTAGTGCTTTGGGAGCACCTGCGTTTAAGAATTCATATGACCTAAAAAAAGCAGTTGATACTACAAGTGTGAGAACTATTGCCGATGGTATAGCTGTGCGTGATACTTCGAGTGTAACATTAGCACATGCCTTAGAGTTAGTCGATGATATTATCAGCGTTGATGATGAAGAGATTGCAAGTGCTATTTTATTTTTGTTAGAAAAACAAAAACTTGTGGTAGAAGGTGCTGGTGCGGTTGGTGTTGCTGCTTTACTTCATGGTAAATTAAAACATTTAAAGGGTAAAAAAGTAGCAGTTGTTTTGAGTGGTGGAAACATGGATGTTACACTTCTCTCTGTGATTATTGAAAAAGGTCTTTTAAAATCTGGTCGAAAAATGAAACTAACAGTTACTTTAGTGGATAAACCAGGTTCACTTATGCGTTTTACAGAGATTTTAAGAGAGTTGAACGCGAATATTGTGCATATAGCTTACGATAGAACTTCTATCTCTTTGGATTATGGTGATGCCAATGTAACTGTTCATATGGAAACTAAGGGTGAAGAACATCAACAAGAGATTAAAATAGCACTCAAAAATGAGGGATACTTAAGGGGTTAATATCGATGAAATCTATTAAAATTTTAAACATTAATAAACCTATAATTTTAATCAAAGTATTAGAAAATGGTATCCTTGGGGTTGTTGATTCTCAAACAACAGTGAGATATTTTAATGTAGAAGATTTTAGTCTGATTTCTGGTTTTAAACTTGGCGTGAAACATTTACGATATAAGACTGATATGGTTGCCATTAGTAATGATGCACAATATATTGTTACTATAAGCCATGATACTAAAGAGTCTAAGCTTTATAGTACTAAAACAAAAAAATTAATCACAAAGGTCAGTAGACATCATGGAGAAGTTTCCTGTGTTGGGATTGATAACTCAAACAGATATATGTTTTCATGTGGTGATGATGGAAAAACATTTGCAGTAGATATGAAAAGTGGAAAATTTGTTTTTACTCTTCCTATTCATATAGATACTGTTAATGATATTGCGTTTAGTTCCAACTCCAACTGGGTTGCTACTGCAAGTTACGATAGAAAAATCTCCCTTTTTAATCTCACTACAATGACTCCAAAAGCAAAGTTGAGAGCTCACTCAGCTCCAGTTATGAAGTTACACTTTTTAGGCTACGATAGACTTGTTAGTATAGATAAAAAAGCATCGGCTATCGTCTGGAATATTCATACTGCTAAAGTAATTCATAGGCTTGAAGGCATACATGATGATCCCACACAAATGGTATCTGATAGTGAAAATAAATTTTTATTTATCGGCACTTCTTTAGGATATGTGTTGTTGTATGATTTAAAAACATATGAACTTTTATCTAAAAAATTTATCAAGCTCTCCTCGACTATTACCTCTATGGAATTTGATACAGATACAAAAAATCTAATTATTGGTAGTGAAGATGGAAATCTATACTTTTACAATATATATAAAGGTGAAGAAAAACTTCAAGAACTTATTAAAATAAAAGATTTTGAGGCTATGTATCACGAGGTTGAAACAAATCCAATATTGACATATACACAGCCTTATGAATTGTTTGAAAAGATTTGGCTTGTAACAGTGAAAAATGCAAAAAAATATTTACAAAAAGGTGATAGACAATCAGCCATAGAAACATTTAAAAATTTTAAAAATATATCTACTAAAAATAGAGTTATGCAAAATATAATGTCAGAGTATGAAGATTATTCTAAGTTTGCAACACTTGCAAAGCAGGGCAAATTAACACTTGCTTATAGTTTGGCAAATATACACCCTATGTATAAAAACTCTTCTCTATATTTATCCTTAGAGAAAAACTGGAGACAAGCTTTTGCACAAGCACAAAAGTATGCCCTAGAACCAAAAGGTACAGACAATGCAAAACATATCTTAGCTCCATACAGAGGGATAAGTGAAAAAACAAAACTTATACAAGAACTTTTAACTCAAGGTGAAATATATAAGCGTTTTAGGGTGTCTATTGGTCAAAAAGATTTTACGATATGCTTCGAGTTGATTAAACAACATCCATTTTTAAAAGAGTTTCCAGAATATGAAGCAATCATAAAGTATGGGGATAATCTTTATATAAAATCACATGAATTTATCAAAGAAGGTGATACACACTCTGCTATTAAAATGTTGAGAGTACTCTATAACTTCACTGACTTTACTCAAGAAGTAAAAGAGTTGATGCAAGATATAGAAAATAAGCAGAAATTTTTTAATGCCATAGAAGAAAATGACACTATTTTGGCATATAATCTTTTAGCTGCAACAGATGATCTTCTTGAAACAGAAGATGGAAAAAGACTTCAAAAAAAGTGGAATAACGATCTTAATGTAGCAAATGAAAAAGCAGTAGATGGCGATGTCACAGGTGTAAAAGAAGCACTTGAAATATATATGGATATTAATTCTAAATATGCTTCTATAGCTACTGTATTTGGGTGGTGTTATATGGTACAACTCGAAAATGCAATACGAGAAAAAAAAGATAAATCTTTGATAGAAAATGGTATCAAAAACTATATGTTGTCTTTTGGATTACAAGATCAGATTGAAAACTTTTTTCTTACTTTTAAAAGTAGATATAAAGATTCAAAACTCTCCCTAGAGCATTTAACAAAAGGTTCACTTACTATGTGGCGACCATCAATGATTGTAAACTCAATCTTAGAGTAGCTTTTAAGTTCTATATTACATCCCTTTTTAACCTAAAATATAGCTGTTTTTACCTATAATAAGCGAATTTTAAATTTATAATTATTAGAGGAGACTTTTGATGCAAATAACTGGTGCACAGATGGTCGTAGAAGCTTTTATTGCAGAGGGTGTTGATACCGTTTTTGGTTATCCTGGTGGAGCAATAATGAATGTATATGATGAAATATACAAACAAGATGGATTTCAACATATCTTAACTCGTCACGAGCAAGCAGCAGTACATGCGGCTGAGGGTTATGCTAAAGCGAGTGGAAAAGTCGGTGTTGCTATGATTACTTCTGGTCCTGGTTTTACAAATGCAGTGACTGGACTTGCAGATGCTTATATGGACTCTGTTCCTTTGGTTGTTGTCTCTGGTCAAGTTCCTATGAGTCTTATCGGTACTGATGGTTTTCAAGAGATAGATGCTATTGGTATTAGCCGTCCTTGTACAAAACATAATTATCTTGTGACAGATGCAAAAGATCTTCCTCGTATACTTAAAGAAGCTTTTCATATTGCTGGGACTGGTCGTCCTGGTCCTGTGCATGTTGATATCCCAAAAGATGTTACAGCGCAGATAGCAGAGTATAACTATGACTTTGAGGTTGAGTTAGAAACATATAAGCCACACACAAAAGGAAATCCTCGACAGATTAAAAAAGCAATGAATGCGATAGCAAAAGCAAAGCGTCCTCTTTTTTATCTTGGTGGTGGAATTATAAACTCAAACGCAGCAGAGGAAGTAAGAACTTTAGTACATAAAACGAAGATACCAGCAGTTGAAACTTTTATGGCTCGTGGTACACTTTCGCATGATGATGAGTTTCTTATCTCTATGCTTGGTATGCACGGCTCTTATGCAGCAAATATGGCTATGAGTGAAACTGATTTAGTTATCGGACTTGGTGCAAGATTTGATGACCGTGTTACAGGTAAGCTCTCTGAATTTGCTAAAGGAGCAGATGTTATTCATGTAGATATTGACCCTGCATCTATCTCTAAGTTAGTAAACGCAGACTATCCAATCGTTGGAGATATTAAAAGAGTTGTTATAGATATGTTAGAACATACTGAGCATATTGATCCAGATAATTATGAGGGTTGGAGAGAAACTATCTCTAACTTTGACGAGTTACATCCTCTTACTTTCCATGAAGACTCAGATAGGTTAAAACCTCAGTGGGTTATTAAGCGTGTTGGTGAACTTTTAGGTGACAGAGCAAATATCTCAACAGATGTTGGACAACACCAGATGTGGGCTGCACAATTCTATCCATTTACTCGTCCTCGTCAATTTATCAGCTCTGGTGGTCTTGGAACTATGGGCTTTGGCTTTCCAGCGGCTATAGGTGTAAAAGTAGCAACTCCTGAGAAAATATCTATCAACTTTACAGGTGATGGTTCAATTCTTATGAATGTTCAAGAGTTAATGACAGCAGTTGAGAAAAAAATCCCTGTTATCAACATCATCTTAAACAATAACTTTCTTGGTATGGTGCGTCAATGGCAAACACTATTTTATGACAAACGCCATAGTGAAACAGACCTTTCAGTGCAACCCGATTTTGTAAAGTTATCTGAAGCTTTTGGTGGAATAGGGTATAGAGTTAAAACAAAAGAAGAGTTTGATGCAGCACTTAAAGATGCAATTGAGAAGAATATTGTTACATTTATAGAAGTAATTGTTGAGAGATTTGAGAATGTTATGCCGATGGTGCCATCTGGTGGAAGTCTGTTTAACATGATGTTATTAGAGAAAAAGGAGACAAAATAATGACTGCTAAAAGTGATAATAGTGAAAGAAGAGTAGTTTCAGTAATTGTTATAAATGAAGCGAGTGTTTTATCTCGTATTACAAACCTTTTTTCTGGTCGTGGTTACAATATCACTTCTTTGACAGTTGCTCCAATCCCTGAGAGTAAATACTCTCGTTTGACGATAGTAACAGCTGGTTCTGTTCGTGTAATTGAGCAGATTACAAAACAGCTTCATAAGCTCATACCTGTTCTTCGCGTGTATGAACATGCTGATATCGTTGAAAAAGAGATGGCTTTAGTGAAGTTTCCTATCACTGAAAATATCACAGATATTGATACTCTATGTCAGGCGTATAACGGTAAGATAGTAAATGTTGGCGAAAATGTAGTGATAGCTATGGTTGCAGATGAATCAGCACGCATTGAGCACTTTTTAAAGGCTATAAAGCGTTATAATCCTAAAGAGATAGTACGAAGTGGTGCTGTTGCACTAGAGAGATAAAACTATGACTTTGAGTGCAATAGCTTCAATACTACAAACGCAGCTAAATGCTCCAGATATTGAAATAACTGGAATGAATACCTTAAAAGATGCAAACTCTAATGAAGTCTCTTTTGTCTCAAATGCTAAATATGTAAAAGATATAAAAGATACTAGAGCTGCTGCTGTTATTATTCCAGAAGCTTTAGTAGAGCATTTACCAAGTACTTGTACTGCTTTGATAACAAAGAACTCTTATCTTTGTATGGCACAACTCTCAAAGCATTTTGCCCCGCCAATAGAAGATAATACTTTAGCTAAACCTATTATAGGTGAAGGAAGTAAAATATCTGTAAAAGCTGAGATAGCAAATGGTGCTACTATCGGAAAAAACTGTACTATTTTAGCACATGTATATATTGGTGCTAATGCTGTTGTAGGCGATAATACAATAATTTATCCAAATGTTACTGTTTATAGAGATTGTAAGATAGGTGATGATTGTATGATTCACGCAAACACTGTTATAGGTTCTGATGGCTTTGGATTTGCTACAGATGCTAAAGGCGAACATACAAAAATATACCAAAATGGAAATGTTGTTGTAGAAAATGATGTTGAAATAGGAAGTAATACAAGCATAGATAGAGCAGTATTTGGAAGTACCTTGATTAAAAAAGGTGTAAGAATAGACAATCTTGTGCAAGTTGGACATAATTCCCAAATAGGGGAATACTCAGTAATGGTATCTCAATCAGGAGTTGCAGGCTCTACAAAACTTGGGCGTAATGTTGTGATGGGTGGTCAATCTGCAACAGCAGGACACCTAAGTATTGCTCCATTTACAACTTTGGCTGCAAGAAGTGGTGTTACGAACGATATTAAAGAGAGTGGAAAAACTTTTGCAGGATTTCCTTTGATGGATCATAGAAAATGGTTGAAACTTCAGGTTAAAATTGCTAAACTATTAAAATAAATTATACAAAGGATAGTAAATGTCAACAACAATCGCATTAAGTGGAACAAAAAAAGGTGTTATTTCAGTAACTAAGATAGATGAGCCATATGGAAAAGATAGCGCAAGTGTTGCGAGTATAGGAATATCTCTAAAGGGTGATGGAGAAAATCCAGAATGGAAAGTTCATCTTCCAATGGATAACTTAGAAGCAGTTATAGAAGCACTTCAAGCCTTAAAAGGCAGTGCATAAAAAAACTAAATTTTTTTCTGCCAAGGACTTAAATAAGTTGTAATTAACTTAGAGCATTTTATTTGCTCTAAGCTTTCATTTCTTTAACAAACTCTTCTATACGCTTAATACCTGTTCTGATATTTTCTATATTTGTTGCGAAACTAAATCTAAAATAACCTTCACTTCCAAAACCAACACCTGGAACTACTGCTACTTCTTGTTGTGCAAGTAAGTCTTTAGCAAATTTTAATGAATCATTGCTAATTTCTTTTATATTTACAAAAAGATAAAATGCACCATCTGGTTTTAAAACACTTAAACCATCGATTGCATTAAAAAGTTCTACAGCTTCATCTCTGCGTTTTACAAATTCGTTATGCATCATTGCAATATCTTTGTCAGCACTTCCATCAAGTCCAGCTATAGCGGCATGTTGTGTGATAGAGTTGATGTTAGATGTACTTTGAGATTGAAGTTTTTTCGTTGCTTTGATAAGTTCACTATCAAAAGAAGCCATATATCCAAAACGCCATCCTGTCATAGCTACAGATTTACTCAGCCCATTGATAGTTACAGTACGCTTGAACATGTCTTCACTCACAGCAGCTGCAGAAGTAAAAGTTCCTTTATAGATTAGTTTTTCATACATCTCATCACTAGCGACGATAACATTAGTTCCTTCTAGAACTTTTCCAAGAGCGGTAAGTTCTTCTTTTGAGTAAACTGAACCAGTTGGATTTGATGGTGTTGTTAAAACTAACATTTTACTTTTTGGTGTTAATGCATTTTTTAATTGTTCTGGAGTTATTTTAAAACCAGTGTAGTCATGTGTATGAATTTCTACAACAGTACCACCACAGTATTTTACCAGTTCTGGATAAGTAACCCAGTATGGAGCAGGAATAATAACTTCATCACCATCTTGGATAGTAGCTGAGAACAGGTTAAATAAAGAGTGCTTAGCCCCATTACTTACAATGATTTGGTTTGGTTGATAAGTTAAATCATTATCTCTTTTTAATTTTGTAGCTATTGCAGCTTTAAGCTCAGGTATACCATCAACAGCAGTATATTTAGTATAACCACTATTGATTGCGTTTATAGCAGCATCTTTTATAACTTGAGGTGTGTCAAAATCAGGTTCGCCTGCTGAAAAACTCAAAATATCTTTACCTTGGGCTTTTAGTTCTTGAGCTAATGTTGTGATTGCGATAGTTATTGATTCTGAGAGTGTATTGATACGGTCTGTTAGCATAATTAGTCCTTAGTTATTAACCTTGAGATGGCTAAATATTATGTAATTATACTAAAATTATAATATATATAAGTTGATATTTATAAAAAAGTTATTTTTTCTAACTTTTCATAGCTGTAATAAAAGAATCGTATATATTTTCAAGTTCTAAATCTTCTTCTAAAACTTTTTTGTTATCTACAACTAAAACATGTTCTAAAACAGCAACCCTTTTTAAAAGGTATTCAAACATCTCTTTGTTGATATCTGGAAGCATATTATGCATAAATGGATCTGTACATCTTCCTTTTTCTATAACATGCGCAGGAATACCAATAGCAGTTGAACAATCAGGAACTTCTTTTACCACAACAGAGTTTGCACCAATCTTAGCATATTCACCTATAATGATATTACCCAATATCTTTGCACCAGCACCTAAAACAGCACCTTTTTTAACTGTAGGATGGCGTTTACCATGTTTTAGTGAAACACCACCAAGTGTAACCCCTTGATAAATAAGTACATCATCTTCTATAATAGAAGTTTCTCCAATAACAACACCATTCCCATGGTCGATAAAAACACGCTGACCAATAACAGCAGCAGGATGAATATCAATATGCGTTAAAATTTGAGTAAATCCCATCAGCATTCTAGCCATTCGTTTAAAGTTAGCCTTGTAAAGTTTATGAGCTACTCTATACCAAACAATAGCCCAAACACCAGGGTAGTTAAATATAAAATCAACTGTTGAATTTAGGGCAGGGTCATTTCTATATGCGTTGGCAAAATCTTCTCTAATATCACTGTATAATCCCAATTATAAATCCTATTTAGTTCGTAGTTCGTAGATAGCCGTTTTGTTTAAGAAAGGTTTCTAATTGCGACAGTGTATCACTTTTTTCTTTTTCTGTAATAAAGTTACTACTAAGTAAATCTGTTTTAAGTTTATTTAAAATTTCTTCTTTCTCATAACCGATAGAATGTAAAATATTTAAAATACTTTTGGATTCTATTTCGTTTGTTATCGTGTAGTTTGTATCACTGATATTGATAGTGTATTCGTTAGGATGAGTAAAGAGGTTGTGATTCATACCAAGTGTTTCTTGATATGCTCCTACATTAAAAAAGGCTAAAAAATAATCTTCTTCATCAAGATTAACATCATGAAGATAGAGAGGTTTTTGTGGATTAAATCCTATCTCCCCATCACTATCACATGTAATATCCCAAAGAGATGCAGCACGAAGAGGGGTGATGTTAAGATGGTGAATTGGCATAACAGGAAAGTGTTGCCCTAATCCCCAGTAATCTGGTAAACTTTGAAACACAGAAGCGTTGATAAGATAACGCTCTTGAAGTTTCGTCTGGAGTTGTTCAAGTTCATTAGTGGGATTTGATGATTTTAAATAAAGTGCTTTTTTGATAATGTTATGCACTAATATCTCTGCGTTTGATCTATCTTGAAGGTCAATATATCCTAAATCAAAAAGTGTAAATAGTGACTCCATATGATCTAGCGCATCATGAAGATATTCTATACAGTTTGCATTATTTAAAAGTCTATTTAGTTCTTGGAGTTCCTTTATGAGAGGAGGATTATTTTCTTTAAAATTTAGAAGTTTTTCTTGATAATCTTGTGAAAATAGCTCCAAAACTGGCGTAATAAGAACAGCATGAGAGGCAGCAATATATCTACCTGACTCTGTAAAGATATCTGGATGTTTAACATCTTTTGCATCCATAATTTCTCCAAGTAAGAAAACAACAGAACTTGAAAACTCATCTATGGAGTAATTTCTTGAGTTTGATTGTATGTGTTGGTCGTACTCAACGGCTAAACCACCACCTATATTTATACTTGAGAGTGAATTTGCTCCCATTTTTTTAAGTTCAGCGTAGATATTTCCAGCTTCACGAAGTGCTTTTTTAAGCGGTGCAATATCAGACATTTGAGAACCGATATGAAAGTGAATCATATTAAGTTTATGTAAGAGTTTCGCATTTTTGAGCAAATTGATAGCCTCAATAATCTCTGTTGAAGTGAGCCCAAATTTTGCATCCATGCCACCACTCTTAGCCCAAATACCACTTCCTACACTATGTAGTCTCACTCTAATCCCAATATTTGGTATTTTTAAAGAAGATGTGCGAGTTATATCAATAATACTTTTTAGTTCATTTAAACCCTCAATAGTTACCGTTATATTATGACCGCTCTGAGCAGCTATAAACGCAAGAGTTAGCATCTCTTTATCTTTGAAGCCATTGACTGTGATATTAGCTTCTTTTGAAGTTTGGCTCATTGCTAAAATAAGTTCTGCTTTACTTCCAGCTTCTAAACCGTAGTTGTAATCTTTGCCTTTTGTGATAATAGCTTCTATTGCTGATGGGAATTGGTTTACTTTTAATGGAAAGACGGCGTAAAACTTGCCATTGTAATTGTTTTCTTTAATAGCTTGCCAAAAGTAAGAGTAGAGTGTTCTAATCTGTCGCTGAACAAGATGAGGAAACCTTAAAATCATTGGTCCTTTTACATCATGAGAGCGTATTTCATTGGTAATATCTAAGAGTGAAGGCATGCACTTAAAGTTAAGTTTTATTTCTCCATCTTCGATGATAAAATTTTTGTTTGACCAGATATTTAGACCGAAATTATTCAATTATAAATCCTATAAGTGAAGTTTTTGTCTAAAGTATACATCAACATCAAAATAGATTTCTCCTGAACGGTTTTTAAAACTCAAAAGGCTTTTATTGAGATCATTTATACTTTTCTTACCCATTACAGCAAGGACAACCTTCATGCTTTTAACTAAGTTTTTGTGATAGTTTCCAATCTCTATTCCCTCTTTTACAACAAGAAAAGATGCTCGTTTTTTCTCATCTTGTGTTGCCATTCCTACAGGGCAAACATGAGAGCCAAAACCAGAGCACATACGAGAACGAATACAGCCACCACTCATCATAAATCCACGAGCAATTCCAATTGCGTCTGCACCCATACTCATGGTGATTATAGCATCATCTGGTGTTAATATTTTACCGCTTACTATGAGTTTAACATCTTCTCTTATTCCATACTGTTGTAGCATTGTGTCAACAACATAAAGAGCATTATTTGTAGTTAATCCTACAGATTCCATTAGTTCTAGTGGAGCAGTTGCACTCCCTCCTTCTCCACTGTCAATAGTAATAAAGTCTGGTAAATTTTTACCATCAGCCTTGCGTTTAGCCATTACTTCAACCATATCTTCAATTGCATTTGCATCTGAGACAACTATCTTAAAGCCAACAGGTTTTTTAGATAACTTTTGAAGTCGTTCTGTGAATTCGAGAAGATGTTCGGTAGTGTCAGCAAAAGGAAAACGGTTTGGTGAGAAAACATTTTGACCTTCAGGGACACCTCTGTAATATGCTATATCGGCTGTAACTTTTGCAGCTGCAAGCTTACCACCAGTCTGTTTTGCACCTTGGGCAATCTTTATCTCTGTCATACGACAAAATTTCATTGTTTTTTGATATCTTAATTCGTCAAATTTTCCTTCGCTATCTCTAACACCATAAAGACCAGAACTCATTTGAAAAATAATATTTGGTAAACTCTTTGGTACTTCTTTAGGAAATTCTTCAAGTTTTGCATCCCAATTTACTCGAAATAGGACATGTGAACCTGTATCGTAAATGTAAGTATTTTGCGTTTTTTTATTGAGTAAAATATTTCTATACCATCTCATTGAGATTTTACGGTTAAAGAAAAAATCTCCTATTTTAAAAGCAAATTCAGCAAAAGGAGTGTTTTTTACGATTTCTAAATACTTATCATTTTTTGCATCAGGTTTTAGGGTAAAAAGATGATTTGAAGTAAGGGAGCCTTCACCTGTATTTATAGTTAAACCAGAATTTTTTCCAGCTAAACTAAATGCACGAACTGCTTCAGGACTTAGCGCACCATCACTCATAGCAGAGCGTATAATTGGAGTTTGGGATATAAAAGGAAACTCTCTATCCTTACCAAAGACAACTGAAGTGTCATCATCAACTTCATCTTCGTTAAGTACATTCGTAGCATGTTTTATAATAAACCTAGAACCAGAAAAAGGTTGACTTACTGAGAATGATTGATAGTTTGGTTTGTCTTTTGCAGCTGTGTAAACCCAGTCAACTTTGTCTTTTGATTCATAAAATGTCTCTTCTGCAAAATATTGACGAAGTGGTTCACGAAGTGCTTCAAAAAGATATCTCATCCTACCAATAACTGGATAGTTAATCAAAAGTGCATGTTTTCTTTGCACATATTTATCATGTATATATAAAACGAATAAAGCTATAAATGCAGCAAGTATAAAAAATTCAATAAAATATATAAAAAAATCCCACATCTCTTGCAGTGTATTCATCTAAAAATCCTTAAGTAATATAATCTTTTCTGATTTTTCTTCTAAATCTTTTACCCATATAGTACCATCTTTTATCTCATTTGTTCCAATAATACAACAAAATTTTGCGTTTACTTTATCTGCACCTTTTAGATGATTTTTTAAGTTTTTCGCTTTAAAGTCACAGATAGTTTTTTGGCTACTTCGTTTTTTATGTGTAAGTTCTACAATTAGGTCAATGGCTTCTTCATCCATAGCACCTAAGTAATAACCGCTGCGTTTAGACTCAGGCATTTTTATAAGTTCCATCAATCGTTCAATACCCATAGCAAAACCAACAGCAGGAGTAGGACGACCATCCAAAAACTCTACAAGTCTATCATAACGACCACCACCAGCGATGGCACTTTGACTTCCTATATCGTCACTTACAAACTCAAACGCAGTCTTAGAATAGTAATCAAGTCCACGCACGAGGTTAGTGTCTATTTCGTATTCTATATTGTTATTTTCTAAAATCTTTTTAAGTTTTGTAAAATCACTTTGACAAGAATCACAAAGAGAGTTTAAAAGTTTTGGTGCTTTTTCATAGAGAGATTTACACTTCTCATTTTTACAATCTAGTACGCGAATAGGGTTAGTGCTTTTTCTGCGTTTACAATCTTCACATATTCCAT
>JASFZD010000102.1:0-10451 GCA_045046645.1 Sulfurimonas sp.
GTAACAGTGATTTTTTTAGAGCAATTTTGCTCTTTTTCACCGAGTGTTTGGAAGTAAATATCCCCTTCTATGAGTTTATGTTTTGTGTTGGCTTTGATACCAAGATTTCCATGCTCATAAGCGTTCATAAAAAGTTCACTAAAGACTATCGGTGCAGCATCTTTTATAGTTTGACTAGTGCAAATATTGTCTATTAGTTCTATATACCATTTGTTTGCTTCTTCTACTTCATCTAAAGAAGTTCCAAAAGTTTTAGTTTCAACATGAGTGCTATCATTAAATCTCATTCTTGTGATAAATGCAAGTGTTAAATCATCTTCTTGTTCTGTAATCTTTGAAAAGATATTATCAACTAATTCTTGACGCGTAAAAGAGTGTTTAAAGTCCTCCTCGATAAAATCTGCATAAGTTCTCTCATCGTAAATAGTAGCATTCTCAACTATCCCATCACTGTAAAAAAGAAACTTGTCAATGTCGCCTATATCATGACTAGAGATTTTAAAATCATTCTGATATTTACTAATAGGAGGATTGTTTGACTTAAGTCTAATGATTTCATCTTTGCTATTTTGCATCAGAGATACAGGCATGGCAAATTTGGCATAGTCTAAAGTTGCACGCTCATCATCAATAATAATATAGTCCATGGCTAAAACTTCTTCTTCAAGCAGTACTTTTTGTATATAATGAAGCGTTTCAAAGACTAAAAGATATAAATCAAAATGGTCATGTTCTATCATCTTATCAATGATATGATTTGTAAAAGATGCCATAATCATAGCAGTCAGTGAAGCAGATAGACCCTTGCCCATCCCATCAATGATAAAATAAAAGGTTCTAAAATCATCTATTTTTCTAGCGGTATAAGCATCCCCACTCATGGTGTCTAAAGGCTTATATAAGAAATCAATGAGATATACCGACTCAGATGAAAGGGAAGTCATTTGATAGTAAAAATCATTTCTCAAGATAGTAAGCTCTTTTTCTAAGCCTAGTTTTTCTTGATAGTCGTTATAGCTTTGTTTTGTTTCTAGCTTTTTGATCTTTTTTTTGGCTTTTTTAAGAGGCATTAGATTTTAAATTTACTGAGTTCATTTTGTAGTTTTTGAGAATCATTAGATAAGTTCTCTACTGCACCTTCTACATCTGTTCGTAAGTTGGAGTTTTCAGATGAAATTTTGATAATTTCATCCATAATAGAGATAAGCGATTTTGTTTTAGTTGCGATATAAGTACTTTGATGCATAACTTGGGTTGATTTATCTTTTGTGATGAGTATATTTTCTTTTGTTTGATGAGATGAATTTATCATCTCTTGTGCAGAGTTAGAGATATTACTCATATTTTCTGATGATTTGATTGTTTCTTCGGAAATCTCACCAACATTTTGAGTGATGAGGTTTACATTTGCGCTAATTTCACTGAGACTTTTTTGTGTTCTCTCTGCAAGTTTTCTTACTTCATCAGCAACAACGGCAAACCCTCGTCCATGCTCTCCTGCCCTTGCTGCTTCTATGGCTGCGTTTAGAGCAAGCAGGTTTGTTTGGTCTGCAATATCTGAGATGATGGCTAAAACATCTTTGATATTTTTGGCTTGCTCTGTGAGCTCGGAGACTTTTTGTACAAGCTCTTGTTGTTCTGCATTTCCTGATTCTATGGAAGAGACAACCAAATCAAGTTTTGCTATAAAGTCATTTAAAAAAGTAGATGTTGTGTCTAAATTTTCGGTGACAGTAACACTAGACTCTTCAACTTCATCTAATTTTGCTCCAATCTCAGAGACAAGAGCGTTAACAGAGATGATTTTCTCTTCTTCAAGTTTAGAGTTTTTTGCAAGTAAATCAACAACATGGTTGAGCTTTTCGCTCTCTTTGGCTGAAGCTGTTGCCACATCTTGAGTACCATATACACTCTCTTTAAATGCGATAATCATTTTGTGAAGTGCTTTAGAGATTTGAGAGATTTCATCATTTCCCTCAACAACTACACCACAGGTTAAGTCAAGACTATTTGAAACACATTGTATTTTTTCTAAACTGCTTGTTACACTTTTGTTAACACCCCTGCTGATAATAAGAATGATGATAAAAATCATAATAGAAAAAGTGATATAACTAGTCAGTGTAATTAAAGTAGATTTTCTAGAATCTGAAGCTATTTGTTCTAGTAGTAAATCATTTTGTAAAGCTAGGGCATCATCAACTGATTTGAGAAGATTTATTTTTTTAGTGATAGTTTTAAACCAGATAACACTATCAATTCCAAAAGCACCCGTTTGTGCCTTTGCTTTTGCAATCGCTCTCATTTTATCCACTTCTGCAACAACAGGAGAGTCCATAGTTGTTTTGTAAAGTTTTATAGAGTCATTAGTCGCCATACTTAAAAAAGAGTCAAGATAAGCATTTTGTTGGGCCAAAAGAGTGATAAATTTTGCAAACATGCCTTGTCCAAACTTGTCAGCTGCAAAAGTACCACTCAGTACTGCCCGCTCTATTCCCGCTCTCTCTTTAGACTTCAAGAAATTAGTATAAGCATCGAGTGATTTTACAAGCTCGGGATTATTAGCAAGTTTTGCAGTAAGTGCTACGATATTTAAAATCTTTTTATTCATATCTGTATAGTATTTTACTTCGTTTTTTACACTTATTTCCAAGACATCAATTTGTTTACGAACAGCATCGATTTTGTTCATATCTGAACTAAAATTTGAGATTTCATTTTGCAATTCTTGTGAATAATCTGCTAAATCTAAACTTGATATATATGTGTCAAGCTTCTTGTTTCTATCATCTGTTAAAAGTCTCTGTTTTGGCAAGATATCTACAAATTTTGTCCCCTTTGAACCAAGAAAACCAGCACTAGCCCCTCTTTCTTTCTGTGTTTCATGAATGAGAAGACTCAGTTTTTGAGATAAAATATTGAGCTCTTTAACTTCTTGAATTGTAGCTTTTTGCGAAAGAGCATCATTGATGGACAATGCTATGATGGTGAGTGAAAACGAGAGCACCATAGCCGTTATAATATTGAGTTTTGTTTTAATGTTCATATTTTATGCCTTTCGTACTTTAAAGAGTTTATCAAGATTTAAATCTTTTAAAAGTTCTATAAGTTTAGAGTTTTCAATCTTAATGATAATATTTATCTTATCTTTTAAAATTAGTTTGTTAAAATAACCTATGACAGAAGATGTCATAGACATAGAGTCTACAAGGTTTATGATAATATTTTTTTCTTTGTCCACTAAAGCATCAAGACTTGTTTTAATGCTTTGAAAGTCTTGGATACTTTTAATATTTCCATTAATTGTTAGTGTATTTTTATTTATTGATATTTTCATTAAAAATCCTCGTATGAAAGTTAGGATTAGTTTAGCATCTTTTTACATAAAAAACTATATATTTTTAAGATTTATCAACCAATCTCTCATCTTCTTTTCATAACCAATCTCTTTTAGAGTTACAAACTTTACTGATTTTGATAAATATGTTTGCTGCACATATCCACCAAAGTCATGAGGATACATATAGTTTTTGTTATGTTGTTGTATGTGTGTGGGTATATCTAAAATATTACCATCTTTGACATACTCTAAGGCTGCGTTTATGGCTAAATAGGCTGAGTTTGACTTTGGTGAAGCACAGAGGTAAATAACAGCTTGTGCTAAGATAATTCTCGCTTCAGGATAACCAATTTTGCTCACACTTGTAAGTGCTGAAGTAGTAAGAGTCAGTGCTTGAGGGTTGGCATTGCCTACATCTTCACTTGCCAGTATAACAAGCCTTCGTGCGATAAAGTCAGCACTCTCTCCGCCCTCTATCAAACGAGCAAGATAGTAAATCGCTGCGTTTTCATCACTTCCACGGATAGACTTGATAAGTGCAGAGCTTAAATCATAATGCACACCTGCTTCACTACTTCCAGCTTGAAGTGCATTTGGACGGAGTGATTTTAGTGTATCTATCGTGATATTTTCATTTATGTTAGAAGCAAACTCTAAAAGTTTTAACATGGCTCTTGCATCTCCACCTGAACTAGTTACTAGATACTCCTGCGTTTGTGTGTCCATTGTAATACTTGCTGTATTTATGGCTTTATTTAGTAGTGTTTGCAGGGCTGCGTTTGAGATATGTTTGAGTTCAAAAAGCATAGAGCGAGAACGGATAGCTGAAGTTAAAGAGAAAAAAGGATTTTCAGTTGAGGCACCGATGACTAAAACGCTATTGTTTTCCATGACAGGAAGTAGAACTTCTTGTTGATTTTTGGCAAGACGGTGTACTTCATCTATAAATATTAGTGGTTTTTGTAGAGCATTTTTATACTGCTCAAAGATTTTACGAAGTTGGTCGATTTTGAGTGAAGTAGCATTGAACTCATAAAAGGGTAAGTCCATAGTCTTAGCGATAATGCGAGCAATGGAAGTCTTTCCACAACCAGCAGGACCATAAAAAAAGCTATGTCCCAAAGCAAACTTTTCACATAAAATTCGCAAGGGTGAAGTGGGTGAACTTAGATGTGTTTGTCCTACTATATCATCAAATGTTTTAGGTCGAAGAAGCTGTGTAAAATCAGACAAGTTACTTTTTGCCTTTGCCTTTGTTTCCAGCTTTTTCACGAGCAAGTTTTTCATCTGCTTTTAGAAATGTAAAAAGAGCAGAGTATTCACTTCTTGTTAAAAATCTTGTTTTGCCTGTTGGTAGATTATTAAGCTCTATTTCTGCAAAACTTAGGCGTTTAAGGTCAGCGACATCAGTTCCAAAGTGTGCAAAAAATCTTCTTATTTCTCTATTTTTTCCTTCGCTAATTGCAATCTTTAAAACGGAGTAGTTGTGTTCATTTTTTTGGATTTTGTAACCTAAAAATGGTGCAAATGTCATGGAAATGACTTTAGAGTGAGAGTGCCCACCAGCAGTTGCATCGGCTAGTTCAAGACCATTCATCATAGCATCTTCCATCTCTTTTGTTACTTCACCCTTGATTTTTACCTTATAGATACGCTCTAGCCCCGAGTTCATCAGTGCGCTTGCTACTTTAGAAGCATCTGTTAAAAGTAAGACACCCTCAGTCGCATAATCAAGTCGTCCAATAGGGATAAAATGCTTGTATTTACTCTCTAAACCATCATAAATAGTTTTTCGTCCTCGAGGGTCGGTTTTGGTAACTAACTCACCCTTTGGTTTGTTGTAAACAATAACAGTGTATTTGTCTCTTGGAGTGATTTGTTTACCACTAACATAAACTATAACCTCTTTTTCATCCACTTGTGTGGCAGGGTTGTCCTGTATCTCTCCATCAACTCTGACATATCCATCTTGGATAGCCTTATCTGCTTCTCTTCTTGAGTAGCTAGAGTGATGTGCTATAAATTTGTTTAGTCTCATCATCATTTTATGATATACCTTTTTCTATAAGCGTATGAATATGCAGTACGCCTTTAATGTTTTTATTTTTATCTGTAATTACTAAAAGTTGTATTTTTTGCTTTTCTATAAGAATAAGTGCTTCACTTGCAAGCATACTTTCATCGTTTAGAGTCATAGGGTTCATTGTTGCATATTTTAAAAGATTATCTTCGAGTGAAAAATCTTCTTGAAGTAGAGCACGACGGATATCTCCATCACTTACAAGAGCGACAAGTTTGTCATCTTCATCTGTTACAAGAACTGTACCTAAACGCCCTTCACTGATTTTGATAATCGCATCTTTTACTTTTGTGTCTTTATGAACAATAGGTAAGTCCTTGGTTTGCATAAGGTTTGAAACTTTTACAAAAAGTTGTTTTCCTAAAGCACCACCAGGATGAAAAGAGGCAAAATCACTTTTTTTAAAATCTCTTGCCTTCATCAGACAAACTGCTAAAGCATCTCCTAAAGCGAGGGTTAATGTAGTAGAACTAGTAGGAGCTATATCTAATGGGCAAGCCTCTTTTTTAACTTCTACTTTTATCACCATGTCGCTGTATTTTCCAAGAGTAGAATTGATGTTTTTTGTCATCCCGATAAGTGGAACTTCAAATCGTTTTAAATGAGGTAAGATAGCCCCAAGCTCTTCACTCTCACCAGAATAACTAATGGCGATAACCACATCTTCTTTGCCAATCATTCCTAAATCACCATGAAGTGCTTCGGTTGGGTGAAGAAAAAAACTAGGTGTCCCAGTTGAAGCAAAAGTAGCAGCCATTTTAGCCCCTATAAGTCCACTTTTTCCTACACCAGTTACAACAAGTTTTCCCTTGCATTTGAGTATAACATCAACAGCTTTGTCAAAAACATCATCTATGTTTTTAGCAGCACTATAAAGAGTGTCCGCTTCAATATTTAAAGTTTCTTGTGCAATTTTTTTGTAATTCATAAGGGAATTATACTATAATAATCAAAAAAGGAATTTAGATGCAAAAATTATTTGATGAAATCGGTTCCTTGGATAAACGATGTTACGATAATTTTTCTTTAAGTGAAGATATTTTGATGGAACATGCAGCAGAAGGAATGGCTGAGTTTATACGAAAAAAATTTGCTAAAAAATCAAAAGTTTTAGTCGTTTGTGGCAGTGGTAACAATGGTGGTGATGGTATAGCACTCTCGCGTTTACTAGCCTCGGATTATGAGGTTAAAATTTTCTATGTTAAAGAATCAAAATCGCCAATGGCAAAACTGCAACATAAAAGAGCTTATGCTGTGGGGGTAAGAACCACATCTGAACTTAACAGTTGTGATGTGGTTGTTGATGCTGTTTTGGGAACTGGTTTTAGTGGTGTCTTTAGTGGTGAAGTAGATGCAGTTATACGCACTATAAATAAACTTGATGCTTATAAAATAGCTTGTGATATTCCCTCTGGTCTTAAAAGTGATGGACAGTGCGATAAAAGAACTTTTGTAGCCGATACAACACTAACCATGGGTGCTTTGAAAAAATCAATGTATAGCGATAATGCAAAAGATTTTTTAGGGGAAATAAAAGTCTTAAACCTTGGTGTCGCAAGAGAGATTTATGAAGGTCCATCAAATTGGAACCTTCTTGATTTAGAAGATTTAGAATTACCCCACAGAAATAAAAAAGATTCTCATAAAGGTATATATGGTCATTTAGCACTAGCTTGTGGAGAGAAACCAGGGGCGAGCATCATGAGTGCACTTTCAGCACTGCGTTTTGGAAGTGGAATAGTAACTTTAGTAGGTTATGAAAATGCACAAACGCTACATATTCCACACTCTTTGATGTACTCACACTCTTTGCCCTCAAATACAAGTGCTTTAGCTTGTGGTATGGGGTTGGGTATCGAGTTTAGTGATAAAGAGTTCAGTGGTTTTTTAGATAATAAACTACCTTTGATTGTTGATGCAGATATATTTCATATGCCAATTGTGATTAATGTTTTACAAAGAGATAAACTTGTAATAACACCACATCCAAAAGAATTTATATCACTTTTAAAACTAACAGGGTTAGCCAAAATAAGCATAACAGAGCTACAAAAAAATCGTTTTAAATATACTGAAATGTTTTGCGAACAATATCCTAATGTAGTGTTACTGCTTAAAGGCGCTAATGTAATCATAGGTAAAAAAGATAAGTTTTATGTCAACCCACATGGAAATGCTTCTCTTGCAAAAGGTGGAAGTGGAGATGTATTGAGTGGCTTGATTGGAGCTCTTTTAGCGCAAGGTTATACCGCCTTAAACGCAGCAATAAATGCTTCTTTAGCACATACAAAACTTGCACAAGACTATAAAGGTGCTGATTTTTCTCTTACACCTGATGACTTAATAGAAGGGATTAGCAATCTATAAGATAATCTCATTATAATACGCAAAATTAAGGAAAGTGACTCATGGATAATATACTAAAAATTGGAAAATATGAACTAGGTTCTCGTTTAATTGTTGGAAGTGGAAAATATGACTCTTTTGAAATGACTAAAGATGCAACGCTTGCAAGTGGAAGTGAACTGATAACAGTTGCTGTTCGTCGTCTCAATATTACAGACCCAGATAAAGAAAACTTAAGAGATACTTTTGCTGGTACAAATGTAAAATTTTTACCAAACAGTGCAGGGTGCGTAACAGCCGAAGAGGCTATCACTACTTTTAGACTTACTCGTGAAGCAACGGGGATAGACCTAATCAAACTAGAAGTGATTGGTGATACACAAAAAACACTTTATCCAGATGTTTTAGAGACTATCAAGGCATGTAAAGTTTTAGCAAAAGATGGTTTTACGATAATGGCTTACACATCAGATGACCCAATTATGGCAAAAAGGCTTGAAGATGCTGGTGCACATGCGATTATGCCTCTTGCTGCTCCTATTGGCTCAGGTTTAGGAATTCAAAACCCTTATAATGTTGTTTTCGTCAAAGAAGCGGTGAACTTGCCAATAATTGTTGATGCAGGAATAGGGTGTGCAAGTGATGCCGCGTATGCTATGGAACTTGGTGCTGATGGTGTTTTAACAAACACTGCCATAGCACAAGCCCAAAATCCTATGATAATGGCAGAAGCAATGAAACATGCAATTCGCGCAGGTAGAATGTCTTACTTAGCAGGAAGAATTCCTAAAAAGCCTTATGCAACTGCTTCATCTCCTGTTAATGGAATGATTCAGTTTTAAACTTCTATCTTATCTGAAAGATGGGTCATCAAAAGTAGCTGACCCATTCCTTCAAAAAACTTTTCCACTCCCATATCTTTTGCATTTGTTGATTTTTTTAATGCACTTAAAAAAACTACTTGTGACTCATCAGATGCTTGCATATATGTATCTATGATGTACTCCAAACTTAGTGAATGTGTATGCCCATTGACATCAAAATCTATGGACGAGAAGATATCTATGTTTTCATCCAAAAGAAGCTTTTTACACTCATCTGATATTTTGTTCATTATATGATGCCCATGAGTGATAAAATAACCACAAACATAGCAACGGGTGTGATGTAACGAAGACTAAAATACCATGCGTCGAATGCCCATTTGAGTTGAGGTCGCATAACAGATTCTACTTGTGATTTTTCCATAATAAAGCCTACAAAAACAGCCATGACAAGCCCACCAAGTGGAAGCATGATGGCAGCCGTAACATAATCAACCCAATCAAAAAAGTTTTTTCCACCCCAAGTGAGATACTCTTTGTATCCATCTATGTTAGAGAGTATGGCAAAGATACCAAAAAACCAAAAGAATGCCCCCATAGAGATAGAAGCCTTAAGACGACTCCATCCAAATCTATCTATGAAGTACTGAACCATAGGCTCTACAAGAGAAACTGATGAGGTTAGACCAGCAAACGCAAGGGCTATGAAAAACAAGACTGCAAAGAAATTTCCAAGGACACCCATCTCATAAAATGCAGCAGGCAGGGAGATAAAAACAAGACCAGGACCTTTAGCTGGACCAGCGCCATACTGATAGAGAAAAGTAAACAACATAAGACCTGCAACAATGGCGATAGAAGTATCTAAAAAGACAACCCAAAAAGCATTTTTGACAAGGCTAGATCCTTTTTCCATGGAAGCAGAATAAGTCATAATCGCACCCATACCAAGACTTAATGTAAAAAATGCATGACCAACAGCTATAACAAAAGCATTGGAATCTATCTTAGACCAGTCAGGGTAAAACATGAACTCAACCGCTTGATGAAAAGCACCTAAAGTAGTTGCGTATATGAACATACCACCAAGGATAAGCATAAGTGCTGGCATGAGCACTAAGTTCATTTTTTCTATACCACCCTTGATACCTTTTGTAAGCACATAAGTAATCCAGATAAACGCAAGAGTATGGTAAAATAGTTGTGTAAGAAAACCACTGTGAAGCATTGCGTTAAATGTTGTCTCAGCCTCTTTGACGGTTGAGGGAAGAGTGGTAACAGAGGTAACGATATAGTTAAATATCCACCCAATAACAACTGAGTAAAAAATCATGATAAAAAGACCAGCAAGCCCTTGAAAACCACCAAATTTCCATCTATTTTTATGAGTTGGGGCTAACTCTTCAAATGATGTAACCGTATCTTTTCGCCCTAAGTAACCGATAAGCATCTCAGCAATCATAATTGAGAAACCGATAAGAAGCACAGTTAAAAGATAAACTAAAACAAAAGCTCCTCCACCATATTCACCTGCAATATAAGGAAATTTCCATATATTCCCAAGCCCAACAGCCGAACCTGCTGCTGCTAAAATAAAACCAATTCTACTAAATCTAGCTATTTTCATCTGCGTTTTTTCCTTTTTATTAATGGAATTATACATAAAAAGAGAAGTATATAAAAGAATTTCACTTATACTATTGACTTTTTTTTACTTATTGACTATAATTCCGGCTCATTAATCAGCACTTGTGTTTGATTCTTGTGTAGGTCGGGGTGTAGCTCAGTATGGTTAGAGTACCTGGTTTGGGACCAGGGGGCCGAAGGTTCGAGTCCTTTCACCCCGACCACTTTTAAAATT
>JASFZD010000103.1:0-20161 GCA_045046645.1 Sulfurimonas sp.
TTATTGCCAACCTACAGCAAACTTCAATATACCAGCGATTAGAAAAAGGTGCAATTGCAAGGCACAAAGTTGCAGGAGCTACTAGTAGCTTCAAGGCTTTATAACGAAGTCAAGTGTACTTTTTTCTAATCGTCCTTTGGATGAGTCATAAAGGGGCAATCTGCAAAGCATCTATCATTCGACTCTACTAGTAGAGCCTTCACGATAGCTACTTCACATCTTACTCCTTTATGACTCACGGGTATTTTGAAGTTTGCTGTAGGTTGGCAATAACATTACGCTAACACAGGATAGTATATAATCCTTGTATGAAAAAAATATTATTACTTGAAGATGATGCTGTACTAGCAGAAACTTTAGTAGAGCTATTGGTTGATGAAGGTTTTGAAGTTGAACATGTAATAGATGGAGAGATGGCGCTTGATGCTACTTTTAAGCAGCAATATGATTTTCTTTTACTTGATGTAAATGTTCCATTTTTAAATGGATTTGAACTCTTAAAATCCTTACGAGAAAGTGGTGATATGACACCTGCTATCTTTCTTACTGCTTTAAGTGACATAGCTTCTCTTTCTCATGGTTTTGATGTTGGAGCCGATGATTACATTAAAAAACCTTTTGATTTTAATGAACTGCTTGTTCGAATTTATGCATTGTTGAGAAAATCGTACAAGACCTATGCAACTGAGTTGAAAGTGGATAATTTTCGTTTTGTTATAGAAAATGATGAGCTTTATGATGACCTAGGATTCGTCTCTTTAACTCCTTATGAGTTAGAGATTACAAGACTCCTTTTTAAGAATTTAAATAAGACTGTACCAAAAGAACATATATTTGAAACTTTAAGCGATGGAAGAGAAATGAGTGAGGGTTCTTTGCGTGTGCATATAAATAAATTACGAAAAATTGGTTTACCAATTACAACAGTAAAAGGGATAGGGTACCGTCTTGCATCATCATGAAAAACTAGCATTTTTTAAATTCTTTGTTACTTATTTTGTAAGTGTTGCATTCCTTATCTTAGCCGCTGGTTTTTTTTATTTCTCTCAGCTTAAAAATCATTATTTAAGAGTAGAAGAATTTTCTCTCATAGAATATGCCAGACATATCAAAATGGGTAATAATATGGATGAGTATGTTAAATATTATCATCATAATTATCTTGATATAAATAAGCATATAGATATAAGAAACTTTACAATAGCAGAGTATGAATTTTCAAAGATAATTCCAATGAAGCGTAATAGAGAATATTTACAAGTTCATAAATCTAAGTTGATTTATGATAATAAATTGTATAGTATGAAGATAAAGATTATAATTACACAAATCTTTTTGTTACTACTTTTTGCTTATATAAGTTATAGATTGGCAAAAAGTGCTTTAAAGCCATTGCAGGAGAGTATAGCTACTCTCGATAAGTTTATAAAAGATTTGATACATGATTTGAATACACCAGTAACAGCAATAAAGCTTAATATGCAACTCCTACAAAAAGTTCCAGAACTAAAAGATAATAAAGCCATTAAAAGACTAAAAAAGAGTGTCTATACTATTTCTGAACTTCATGAAAATTTAACAATTTTATTAGAAGAAGAGACCTTTCAGATGCAAATTTTCAATGTATGTGAGATTGTTGCAGATGTTGTTCAAATACAAAAACAGCTCTATCCAGATATTGTATTTAAAGTCGAGTGTGCAAATTTTAAAGCAAAATTTAATCAAAATGCCACAAAACAGATACTACAAAATATCATTTCAAACGCTTGTAAATATAATTCACAGCATGGACATGTCAATATATATATAAAAGATGATGCACTTTGTATAGCAGATAGCGGAAATGGTATAAAAGAACCGAGTAAGATTTTTGAGCGTTCATATAGTGAAGAAAACAGTAGTGGTTTAGGATTGGATATTGTAAAAAGGCTTTCTGATGCTATGGATATAAATATAGAATTAACAACTTCTAAAAAGGGAAGTTGTTTTATATTGAATTTTAAAAGGAGTTAAGGTATGAAATATACACTAAAGTTTAGAATATGGCATTGGTTAAACGCAGTTATAGTACTTGGACTTTTAAGTACTGTTTTTTTAAGAAAAACATTTCTGAGTTGGAGAACGAACTCTGAAATACTAATGAATAAACTATCTGAATTTGGTATCCTAATCACAGAGGAACAAGCTAAAATATTAGCGAAATCTATACGCGCAGGAATGTGGGAATGGCATATCATATTAGGATACTTACTCACTTTATTTATTATTTATCGAATCTACCTATATTTTAAAGATACTTCTACTCGTGAAAAGTTTAGTGAATTAAGTGTACACAAAAAAGGTGTCCAATTATTGTACTATTTAGTTTATGTAACACTATTTTTTATGTCTATAAGTGGATTGAGTATACATTTTTATGAAGCACTGCATCTTACAAAAGTATTAGTTCATGATATCAAAGAAGTGCATGAACTCGTTTTTAATATTATTTTGATATTTGTACCAATACATATAGTTGGTGTTGTGATAGCCGATAGCACTACTGAAAACGGCTTAATATCTCGTATGATTAATGGAAAAAAATAAAATTAACGTTTACTTAACAAAAATATAAGATACTTCCAAATATAAAAATTTTGGGAGTATATAATGTCAATTATAAAATATTTAATCATAACAATGAATGCTACGCTGTTCTCAGTATTAAGTGGATGTGGTGGGGGAGGAAGTAGCAGTAATGAAACTGTAACTCCATCTCAAACAGTAACAAGTATTGATTTATCAACATATACTTTACAAAGTTTAACAGATTATCAAAAATATTCTCTAGCATATATGTGGAATGAAGAAAGATTAGCGCATGATATATATTTAAATTTATATGCTATCAATCCTGTAACTCAATTAGAAAGGATTGCTACAAATAGCGAAACAGTTCATATAGATTTAGTAAAAGATTTAGTAGAAGCTTATGATATCAACATAACAAACTTAGTAGATTACAAAGAGCACTATTCTCAAGCCGAGTTAGAAGCAATGCCATCTGGAATATATGGTATTCCAGCCATACAGGATTTATATGATGAACTTTATGCTTATGGTGTCGCATCAAGTCAAACTTCTCTAGAAGTTGGATGTAAAGTAGAGGTAGTTGATGTGAATGACTTGGATATTTATATCACTCAAGCAGATACAAATGAAGCTTTAATAGATACTTTTAATATTTTAAGAAATGGTAGTTATCAGCACTATTGGGCATTTGATAGTGGATTGAAAAATTTGGGAATTACAGATGGGTGTTGTTCATTAGGCAATGAATACTGTAAAACTACAAATGAATATCCACAATAGGTAATGAATACTGTAAAGCTACATGATAAAAATATATAAAATTTAAATAAAGGCTACATCATGAAAAAGATTATTTTATTAACGGCTCTAATTAGTAATATTTTATTTGCACAAAGTGCTGAAGAAATCATAGATACGAATGCTTGTTTTTTTTGTCATGCAATAGCTAGCAAAAAAACAGCTCCTGCATTTGCAGGTATAGCTAAGAAAAATAAAAGATTTGATGCAACAAATGCAAAAAGTAATATCATAAATAGTATAAAAAATGGTTCAAAAGGTAAATTTCGTAAATTTGCAAATAGTGAGATGCCAGCATTTTCACATCTAAGTAATACTGAATTGAATCTTGTAGCTGATTATATATTATCTCAATCTTCTAAAGCTAGAGGATGTGCTGGTAATCATGGTGCCCAAGGATCAAGAAAGGGTATATAATATCAATATTTTAATAACCATTAACGATAGACTAATACTTTAATGCCATAATTCCACTATATTAATTTTAGGATTTAATAGTGAAAAAAATAATTATTATGTTTTTACTTATATTTACTCAACTCGTCTCCGCTTTGACTTTACAAGAGTGTATAAATAAAGCGATAAAAACACACCCTGATATAAAAAATGCTTTATTAGGTGTGGATGCTTCACAAAGTAGGATTAAAATTGCTAAGGCTGATTATTTGCCTCAAGTGAATTTAAATGCCGAATATGACCCAACTCGAACTTATGTTTTACCTGTAAATGGTCAGTTTAATACAAAAGATGATGATGGTTGGTCTGTGGGTGGAGTAGCACATCAAAAGATTTGGGATTTTTCAAAAACAATCTCAAATATAGAAGCTAAAAAAGTTTCTAAAGATGTAGCAAGCCTTACACTTGAAGATGCAAAAGCACTTTTAGCCTATAAAGTAAAACTTCAGTATGAACTCATGTTAGTGCAAGCTGAAGCTATAAAGGTAAGAGAAAAAGATTTACAAGTAAAAGAAGAGTTGTTTAAACAAGCACAAGCTCTTGTTAAAAATGGTATGAGAACAAAAGCTGATTCTACACGCTTTTTGTCAGCTGTTTATTTAGCAAAAGATAATCTAGCAATAACTAGAGCTGATTATGAAAAAGCAAAAGTAAGTTTATCTTTTTACATAGGTGAATCAATATCTGAGAATGTTATTTTGGAAAATAGACTTGAAAATTTGGATACTTTAAAAGTAGATGAAGAGACTCTTTTAGATAACTCACTAACTCTTAAAATCCTTCAAAAAGGTATAAAGCAAGAGGGTCTAAACTATAAAGTAGCAAAAGCATCTCACTATGGTTCACTTGATGCCATTGCCTCTTACACTCACCAAAGTACTTTAAATACCTATGACTCTTCTCTTGTAGGGGTAACTTTAGAGATTCCTCTTTATAGTGGAGGAAGAACCTCGACAGAAGTACAACTTGCTATGATTAACCAAAAAATAGTACATACGACTTATGATTCTAAAAAACTTGCACTACGAGAGGAGTTTGAAAATCTTTTAATTGATATTAAGAGATACTCAAAGACGATAGAGGCTAGAGAAGCTCAAATAGAAGCGTCACAACAAACACAAGCTCTTTTAGAAGCAAGGTATAAAGAAGGAATATCCACTTATATAGAAGTTTTAGATGCGAATGCTATCACTCTTGAAGCGAAACTATCTTTACTCCAAGCGATTTATGAGAAAAGTAGTGCGATACATAGAATAGAATATTTACAAGGAAAGATAATATGATGAAATATTTAGTAGGTTTAATAGTAGCAATTTTAGTAGCTACGATTTTTTACAATAAAGTTTATGTTCCTAAAACAACTTTTAAGACAATCCAACCGAAAATAGGCGAGCTTAAAGTAACTGTAAAAGGTATTGGAAATGTAGGTGCAAAAAATATTTACAATATTACTGCTCAAAGTGGTGGAAAAATCTTGAAACTTTTACATGATGAGGGGGAATGGGTAAAAAAAGGTGATTTACTTATTGTTATGGATGGAGTTGATTTAGATGAACTACTTGAGGTAGCACAAGCTACTTTGACAAAAGTAAAGTATGATTTACTAGCTTCAAAAAGTGAACTTAAAAATCAAAATTTCCAAAAAGAACTCTTGAATGTAACCTATAATCGTTACCTAAAACTAAAAGAGCAAAATTTTGTTTCACAAGCAGAGTATGATAAAGCAAATACAGACCTTCAAAGTATCAAAGCAAATATTAGTGCCTCTTTATCGCATGTTAATTCAGCTAAGGCAGGGATAGAAATTGCCAAGAAAAATATCAAAGTTATTCAAGCAAAAATTGATACACTAAAGGTATATGCTCCTGTCGATGGTTACATCATCTCAAAAGAAGCGGAAGTTTCTCAAGATATAACATTTTCTAGTATTGTATTTCAGATAGTTGATTCAAAAACATTATGGATAAAAACAAAAATAGATGAACGAATAAGTTCTTCAGTGAGATTGGAACAAGATGCAATAATTACTCTTCGCTCTCAAGCAAATAGAGTATATAAAGGAAAAGTAAAAAGAGTTGTAAGCGTGAGTGATGCCGTGACTTTGGAGAGAGAAATTGATGTAGCATTTGAAAATATTCCTCAAGAATTTTTTATAAACGAACAAGCAGAGGTGAAAATAGCAGTAAAAAGTTATAAGCGTGTAGTGAAAATTCCAGTAAATGTAGTTTTGAAAAAAAATGATGAACTTGGAGTTTGGATAGTGAAAGATTATCATGTAAAATTTCAAGCAGTAGAAATAATAGCTCAAAATGATGATGAAATAGCTATATCAAATGTAGATAAAGAGAGCTATATTATAGTACCAGACAAGAAGAAAAAAGAACTACACGATGGGATGAAAATTCATCTATGATACACTTAGCAAAAGAGGATATTAGACATACTTTAGGAAAATTTATTGTAACTTCTATGGGTGTGGGAATGCTTCTTGGAATTGTACTTATTATGATAGGTGTTTATCGTGGAATGATTAGCGATGCTGAGGTTTTACTTAAAGATTTAGATGTAGATTTGTGGGTGGTTCAGGAAAATACTTTAGGACCCTTTGCTGAGGCTTCAAGAATACATGAGGATTTTAAAAATACTATAAAGAGCATTCCCGCTATAAAAACGAGTGAGGCTATAACTTTTCAAACTCTTCAACTGCCATTACAAGATAAAAAACTTTCTGTATTAGCTATAGGCTATGATATTTATGGAGATATAAATCCTATTAACCCTAGTAGATTACTTTTTGGAAGAGTTTTAAAACATAATCATTATGAGATAGTTGTAAGCGATAAAACAGGATATAAACTAAATGATAATATTAAATTAGGAAGAGATATTTACAAAGTTGTGGGGATTACTCATGGAACAGTTGCTTCTGGAGGTGATCCTTTAGTTTATATTAGTTTAAAAGATGCACAAGTGTTGCAGTTTACTTATACAAATAAACGAATTCAGAGTGATAGAGCAAGAGGTATTATCAACAAAGATGCTCATTTAGTTAATGCTATCATAGCAACTATAAATGGTGGATATGATGTAGATAAAGTTGCCAAAGATATAAAAAAATGGCATCACAAAAGTGTTTATACAAAAGAGGAACAGACTAATGTTCTTACAAAGTATGTAGTAGAGAAAGCTTCAAAACAGATAGGGCTTTTTACTGTTATTTTGATAGCAGTTTCTACTATTATTATCTCTTTAATTATCTATACTATGACTCTTGAGAAGATGAAAGAGATTTCAATTATGAAACTTATGGGATTGCCTAACAGTATGATTGTTAAGATGATTGTTGAAGAAACATTGTTGCTTGGAGTTTTA
This sequence comes from Sulfurimonas sp., assembly GCA_045046645.1. Lineage (GTDB taxonomy): Bacteria > Campylobacterota > Campylobacteria > Campylobacterales > Sulfurimonadaceae > Sulfurimonas. Next base: position 7,198 of record JASFZD010000103.1, read on the forward strand.
GCATTTATTTTTGGAAATATTTTTGCACATTTGATTTATGATAAATTTCCAAAACATGTACTTTTACAAACTCCTGATGCTCTGGTTCTTTTTGAGATAGTAGTGATAGCTTCTATATTTGCTTCCTTTATTGGTGTAAGAAAAGTGATACATGCTGATCCTCAAGCAGCTATAGGAGGATGATATGAGTAAACAAGCAATCAGAGTCGAAGGTCTACATAAATCTTTTGGAAAAGGAGATGCTTATGTTGAGGTCATAAAAGATGCAAGTTTTAGTATAGATAAGGGTGAATTAGTTGCATTAGTTGCACCAAGTGGAGCAGGAAAAACTACACTTCTTATGATGTTAGGGTGTGTAGATGAACCAGATTCAGGACAAATATATTTAGGTGATGAAAAAGTATATGATAACAAGTGGCTTACAAAAGAGACAAGAAAGATAAGAAGAGAAAAGATAGGATTTATCTTTCAAGCACATTACCTTATCCCATTTTTAAATATTATTGACAATATCACTCTTCTACCTCAATCCAATGGTACAAAAGAGAAAGCCTCAAAACAAAAAGCAAGAGAGTTGCTAGAGTATTTTGATATAGCTGATAAAGAAAAGTCGATGCCATCACAACTATCAGGAGGTCAAAATCAAAGAGTAGCGATTGCTCGTGCTTTAGCTAATAATCCTCAAATAATTTTAGCTGATGAACCAACAGCAGCTCTTGACATGCAACGCTCAGTTGATGTTGTTAAAATGTTAAAAAAAATAGCACTAGAGCAAGGTGTAGCTATTGTCATGGTAACTCATGATGATAGGATGTTAAAATATTGTGATAAGATTTTAAAAATTGAGAATAAAATGGTAGTAATGAATTAGTATTAATAACAATATCAAGATATATTGATTTATGTAGAAGATTTAGCTATACTTTTCTACTTAGAAAATCAAAAGGATATGAATGATACTTGCGTTTAGTCTATTTATAATTACATTGCTATTTATAATTTGGCAACCTCGTGGCTTACAGATAGGAACTTCTGCTGTAGTTGGAGCAGTTGTTGCATTGATGGTTGGTGTAGTTAGTTTAGAAGATGTCCTCACTGTGACTTCTATAGTTTGGGATGCTACACTTGCGTTTATAGGGATTATTATCTTATCTATGGTGCTTGATGAGATAGGGTTTTTTGAGTGGGCTGCTATCAAAATGGCAAAACTCAGTGGCGGAAGTGGTAACAAGATGTTTGTATACATCTTACTTCTTGGCGCTCTTGTATCTGCATTTTTTGCAAATGATGGGGCAGCTTTGATTTTGACTCCAATTCTTTTAGCAAAAATGAAATATCTTAAGATGAAACCACTGCCTATCTTTGCTTTTTTGATGGCAGGTGGTTTTATAGGAGATAGTGCTTCAAATCCTTTAGTTATCTCAAACCTTACAAATATCGTAACTGTAGGCTATTTTGATATTGGGTTTGTGGAGTATGCTAAAAATATGTTTCTTCCAAACTTACTTAGTATTTTTGCCTCTATCGCTGTTCTTTGGGTCTATTTTAGAAAAGATATTCCACTTAAAGTAAATGTATCTGAGTTACCAGAAGCATCTTCTGTCATCAAAAATCAAACAATGTTTAAAATTTCTTGGTTCTTTTTAGCTCTTTTAATGCTAGGGTATTTTATAGGCGATATATATCACTTACCAGTTTCTCTTTTTGCACTAGGTGGCGCTTTAGTTTTTATACTTATTGCAAACAATTACAAAGCAGTTAAACCGATTATGACCATAAAAGCTGCTCCTTGGCAGATTGTATGGTTCAGTGTTGGACTTTATGTAGTAGTGTATGGACTGAAAAACGCAGGGCTTACAGATATTATTGCTTCTTGGATAGTTGCATTAACAGCATATGGAGAAACAACTGCTATAATAGGAACAGGTTTTTTATCTGCGTTTATCAGTTCTGTGATGAACAATATGCCAACGATAATGATTATGGATATAGCCATAGATAAGGTTGGATATGTAGGTAATGAAGCTTTAGTGTATGCAAATATTTTAGGTTCAAATTTAGGACCAAAAATGACACCAATTGGTTCACTTGCAACACTTCTTTGGCTTCATGTTTTAGATAAAAAAGGTGTAAAAATATCTTGGAGTGAATACATGAAAGTAGGTTTGGTAATAACACCTCCTGTTTTGTTAATCGCTCTTTTAGGACTTATATAAATGAAAGAATTTTTTAAATATGGTGAAATTGTTGAAGGTTATGATGTTCGTGTTTTAAACGAAAGAGAAGCAAGAGCAGGAGCAGGTATACTTTTTGCCATTGGGATGTTAAGTTTGACCAATGCTGCAATGCTCCATCATTTTGAAGTTACAAGATACTTTATAATGTTTTTTTTATCTGACTTTTTGATAAGAGTGATAAATCCTAGCTACGCACCATCTCTTTTAATGGGTAGATTTTTTGTTAGGAATCAAGTACCAGAATATGTAGGTGCTACGCAAAAAAGATTTGCATGGGGATTAGGATTACTTCTAGCTATGCCGATGTTTTATCTTGTAGTGATTAATTGGCAGGCTAACCCCATCAAGATAGTGATTTGTGTTATCTGTCTTTTACTTCTTGTTTTTGAGTCTGCTTTTTCTATCTGTCTTGGGTGTAAGATATATAACCTTATCATGCCTACACCTGCAACAAACTGTCCTGGTGGTGTTTGTGAGATACAAAAAAAAGATAAGATTCAAACTTTTAATATTGGACAAAAGATTATAGTATCTTTTGCGTTTATAGGCATACTTTATGGCTCCTATGCGTACATATATAAGCTTGATAATAAAACGCAAATAGGGAAGATGGCATCTATAATGACGATGTCGGATAAAGATAAAAAAATCTTACAAGATAAAAAATATCAACAAGACCTTGATTCTTTTGAAGATGAGGAGTTCTAGCCATGATAAAAATATTATTTGTAATTAGTTTCTCTGCTATCATCTATGCACACACACTGCCTGAACTTTTTGATGCTCTTAAACATCATTCACAAACTGCATCAGATGAAATGGTAGTTCAAAAGAGTAAGATAAATAAAGATTTAGTTACTTCTGGATTGTATCCTAAAATAAACCTTTTTGCTTCTTATGATAACTACTCAACCCCAACAGGAGTTGTGCCAGTTCCTCCAAATACATTAAAACCTATGCTTGGTAACCCAGCTATTGCACAGCCTTTTAGTGAAAATATTTATAGAGCTGGAGCAAATTTCACTATGCCCATTTTTGTAAAGTCTATCTATACAACAGCAGATAAAGCTGAGACAATGCAAACAAGTGCTAAAGCGAAAAAACATATAAAAATGTTAAAAAATGAAGCAGTTATCGTAAGTGCCAATGCAAATTTTTTATATCTTGATGAGTTGTCTAAATCTTTTGACGGAAAAAAAAGATCACTCTTACAAACGCAAAGAACACTTCAAATAAAAGTAAATAATGGTAGAGCAGCGGCTTCTGCCCTTTATAAGATAAATGACGGATTAAACCAAATCGACATCGCTAAAAACAATATAGAGTTACAAAAGAAAAGTATCATCAGTACCATAGAGACATTAACAGGCATATCTTTACAAGAGCCAATTAAAATGAGTAAGGCATTAAGTTATGAGAGTGGAGATTTTGCTTCTTTGAGACCACAGCGAGAGAAGGTAAGAGCGGATAGATTAGGAGCAAGGGCAGAAAAAGAGAAACTGTATCCTGCTCTGTTTGCACATGGTAGTTACGCTTATAGTCGTGCAAGTGCTTACAACAATGATAAAACAGTAAATGAAGAGTATGGAAATATCGGTTTAACTTTAAATATACCACTGCTTGAGATGAGTCAATATGATGCAATCGCTTTGAGTGAAATACAAGTGCGTTCATCTGAAGTAGAACTTTCAAAAACACGAGATGAGTTAAGTTCGCAAGCAAAGATGCTTAAAGAGTCTTTGCCCTTACTAGAGAACTCTAAAAAACTTTACAAGCAGAGCATAGAAGATAAAAAAAGATTACTTGATATTGCAAAACTAAATTATAAAAATGCAAGACTTTCAACAGAAGAGTATTTAAGATATGAAGATGATGTAGTATCAGAAGAAGCAAAACTCTATAAAACACAAGCAACAGAGTGGCAAACACTAATGCAACTTGCTGTAATATATGCAAATAATATTGAAGAGATGGTAAAATAATGAGTACTAAAGTTAAAAAATATTTAAAAATAGGTATAAGTATAGTTGTAGTTTTAGGTTTGATAGTTGGTGGAAAAAAAGCGATACAAAATACAAAAGAGAAAGATGCTGCAGAGTCAAAAGCAAAGATATATCCAATAGTAGTCTCACAAATGAGTCCAAAACTAAAGAATGTAAAACTTACTTTACCTTTTTTAGCCACAGTGGAAAATGACAAGGATGTTAAACTTTCTTCAAGAATTGCTGCAAGAATACTCAGTATAAAATCAAGTGGTTCAAGTGTTAAAAGTGGAGAGGTTATAGCACAACTTGATACTACAGATATAAGAAGTAATTTAGTAAGCATCAAAGAGCAGATAGAAGCGGCAAATGTGTCTATAAACAATTTACAAGCTACTCATAAAAGAACATTAGAACTTTTAAAAGTGCAGGGTGCTTCAATAGAAGAGTCTCAAAAAGAGTCTACGATGATAGCGAGTGCCATAGCACAAAGAATAGGACTTAAACAAAAAGAGATAGAACTTCTAAACAATCTTTCTTACTGTAATATTACTTCGCCTGTAAATGGTGTTGTAGCAAAAACATTTGATAAAAAAGGCGCTATAAGTATGCCAGGTAAACCTCTAATAGCAATTAGCTCTAAAAATGGTTTTTACTTAATGATAAGAGTACCTACTAAGTTGCCAATGAAAGCTGTAGAGTTTAATGAAAAATCTTACATGATTACTGCTCTTGGAACTACTGAGCATGGTTTAGCAGAGTATAAAGCTTATATAGGCTCCAACAATCTTACAACTGGAGATAGAGTTGAGATAGATGTTGTAACTTTTAATGATAGAGCAAATCTACTTCCCTTTGATGCTTTACTTGATAAAGATGGAAAAAGTTTTGTTCTAGTTATAGATAAAAATAGAGCCTTAGCAAAAGAAGTTCATGTTGTTCAAAGTGCAGAGCAGGGCATAATTATAGAGGAGAGTTTAAAGGATAAAAATATAGTGATAGCAAAGCCAGATATTTTGCTAAAGCTTACAGCTGGTTATGCATTGAAAGTAAAGGAATAGTTCGTGTTTGAATTTTTTTACAAACGACCTTATCTTCTTTATTCCATAATTGGTGGGTTTTTTATTATGGGAGTTATTGGACTTGTTTCCTTACCAAAAAATTTATTCCCAGATGCCAATCCACCACAGGTAATTGTCATCACTTCTGTTCCTGGTGCAACTGCTCAAGTGGCAGCAAATAGTGTTTCAAAGCCGATTGAAGAAGAAATCTCTCGTCTTGGACTTGTTACAAATGTTAGTAGTGTTAATGTTGCAAATTTTTCTATCGTAAAAGCTGATTTTGATTATGACAAAGGTCTAAACGCAGCTGCTGTTGATGTTGCTAATGCTTTAAGTATTGTAAAAGCAAAACTACCAGCTGGGACAAATCCAGCTATATATACCACTGGAGATTTTACACTTCCCGTTGATGTCATAGCTTTAAGTCCGAAAAATGACAATGTTAATCTAGCGGACATAAGAAAAATAGCAGATAGTTTTATAAAACCTTATCTACTTAGTAATCAACAGATAGGTAATGTTGAGGTTTTTGGTGGTTATGAGAGTTCTATCAACATAGAAGTAGACCCGTTTAAAGCAAAAAGATATGGTGTGAACTTTGAAAGTATTACAAAAGCGATACAGGTTTTAAATCGTGATATACCTATAGGTTTTGTAAAGGGAGATAATAATTTTTATACCGTTACTTACTATGGCGAAAAAGACAATGTTGAAAAACTAAAACAACTTATAGTTATGCCAAATGTAAGACTCTCAGATATTGCTGAGGTAAAATGGAGTTACAAAAAGAGAACCAGTGGCTATATAGGAAATGGTAAAGAAGCTATAGCTCTTGCTATCCAGCGTTCTCCACATGGAAGTGTTTTGGATGTGAGTAAAGCAGCTAGAGCTCAAATGAAAAAACTTCAAGTGCAGTATCCAAATATTAACTTTGAGATAAGTGATACACAAAGAGACTTGATAGAACAAGCAAATACTAATATGCTTGAAGCTCTAAGAGATGCGATAATTTACACTCTCTTAGTTATTATGATATTTTTAGGAAATTTTAGAGCTATCATAGTAACAGGCTTATCAATTCCCATGGTGTTTTTCTCCACTATTGCTATTATATGGCTAACAGGAGGAGAGTTAAATCTTGTTGTTTATACAAGTATAATCCTTTCTCTTGGGCTCTTGGCTGATGATGCAGTCGTTATCTTAGAAAACATAGAACGACATCTCAATAAAGAGCATGAAGATATTCAAACGGCAGTTATAGCTGGTACAAAAGAGGTGTTACTACCTGATTTTGCAGGAACTATTGCTACTGTTGCGGTTTTGTTCCCTTTGATGTTTGTTGGTGGATTTCCAGAAAAAATATTTAAGCCACTGATTGAAACACTTATTATTGCACTTTTTGTAAGTTATTTCTTATCTATAACTTTTATTCCACTTCTCTCTGCATGGTTATATAAAAATGGTGCTAAAAAAACAAAAGTAGAGCAACTATTTGAAATAATGTATCAAAACAGCATAGGAAAATTGGTCTCACCTTATGTGAGTATCATCAAATTTTCAAATGGAAAATACAAAGTAGTGCGTCGTATCTTGCTGAGTGTTGGAGTAATTGTACTTTTACTTGTAAGTGTTAAAAATATCATGCCAGCCATAGGTAGAGATGCAATGCCACCGATGGATACAGGAATCATCAAAGCACAAGTCTCTTTTAGTTCAAATGAAACAGTTGAGAGTGCAGAAGATAAAATAAAACCAATTTTGGTATGGTTACAAAAGCAAGAATGGGTAAAAATGAGTTCTGTTGCGTTTGGAACAGAATCTGGTGTTCTTAGTCTTGGTAGTGGTAATATCCCAGCAGAAGCAACTATAACAGTAAACGCAGTAAATAGATTTGAGAGAGAACAGACTATTTGGGAACTTGAAAATATCATAAGAGATAAACTATCACATCTTGAGGGTGTCAAACGCAACGATGTATATGATTTTGGTGCTACTGCTGTATCAAGTGTGAAAGCTACAGTCGATGTGAGGTTAAGCTCTCCTATGGTTGATGGTTTATCTGATGCGTCTAAAAAAGTCCAACAGGCAATGAAAGAAGTACATGGACTTACTTCTGTATCAACGAGTTGGGATAAGGATTTTACAGAGATAGAACTCAAGATAGATGAAAACAAGGCACTTAGTTATGGGCTGACACCATATCAAATAGCAATGCAGATGCCGTTAAAAGGTCAGATAGTAGGGCTAAATGCCAATTTAGAGTCTATGAATACGCAGTATGTAAGACTTTATTTAAAAGGAAAATTTGCTAAAAATATTCAAACACTAAGATTATTGCCTATTCAAACAAAATTTGGTGAAATTCCTTTGAGCGAGATTGCTACACTCAAAAAACATCTAACCTTTGCAAAAATAGAGAGAGATAAGATGCTTTATAGTCTGGATGTAAATGGATATAGGGCAAAAAGACCAGTAACACACTTGACAGATGACACAGAAGAAGCACTGAAAAATGCAGATATAAACGATGTTATCATAACACAAACAGGAGATATAGCTAGCTTAAATGATAGTTTTAAAAGAATGTCTAAGGCTATAGGTTTAGGAGTGTTAATGCTTTTTATGACACTTATAGCTATCTATCGTTCAGTTAGGATGGCGTTTATTATGATTTTAGTTTTACCACTATCTTTAATAGGTGCAGCATGGGGCATGTTACTATTTGGAAAACCCAGTTGTCTGCCAAGCATGTTAGGTATTCTCTTACTTTTTGGAATTATTATAAATAATGCTATATTGCTCGTGGATTTTTATCAAAATTATCGTGCAAGTGGAGAGAGTGCATATGAGAGTGCTATAGAATCTGTTAAAATTAGATTTCGTCCTGTTATGATGACTGCGTTTGCGACGATTGCAGGGATGATACCTATAGCTATGGAACAGGCAGTAGGACTAGAACGCTTAAGTCCTTTAGCAGATGTAGCTATCGGTGGTCTTTTGATTGGAACACTCTTAATACTTATATTTGTTCCTATTTATGCTTATATTTTTGATAAAGATGATATAGTATCATAAATACTTATAGTTAGTGAGTGAAAAATGATTTTAAAATATGTAGGACCCAAGCCGATTATTTCGTATACTGGGATTGAATTGGATAAGAACAAAGAGGATAAATTTGTTTATTTAGGTATTGTTACAAAACTAATCAAAGCATTAGACCACGCATATATAAAAGATAAATCTTATATATATGAAGAACGATATGAACTTTCACATGATGAAGTTATGAATATTTTACAAAAATACTGTCCAAATTTTGAAAAACTTATTGATAAAACAAATCATAATGTTGAAGAAGAGATAGAACATAATTTACAAAGAGCGCATGAAAGCAAGACCTTAGGAGAAGTTGAAAAAGAGGTACTTCTAAATAATATCAATCTAATGCATGATTATATGCTTCAGCGTTCTGTAAATAAGAAAGTTTATTATTGTGCGATGTGTGCTTTAGCTGATATTGTCAAAAAAGATCATATTAACTACATCAAAACACCATTTACAGAAAAATTTATGCATGTCTTACACTCTTTACAAGGGACACTGTTAGAAGAAAAGTATCCCATAGATACAAAACTGGATATTTTTAAAGAAGATGGTAATCTCTTTATCATACTAAAAGTAGTCAATTTATTAAACTAATAAAGTAATGACTTTATTAGTTTTAAGGTACTTTTTATCTCGTAAAACACTTTATACTTGATAAAAACAATCTAAATTCATTACTTTATTCCATGCGGCAATAAAATCATCTACAAACTGCTCTTTTTTATCATCTTGTGCATAAAATTCTGCCTGCGCTCTGAGTTGTGAGTTTGAACTAAAGATTAAATCTGCTCGCGTTGCTTTATATACAAGCTCACCAGTACTATACAAACGCCCCTCAAAAAGTTGTGCTTTTTCATCAATTACACTCCACTCTACATCCATATTGACAAGATTTACAAAAAAGTCATTATTTAGTACTTCTTCATTCTCTGTAAAAGTACTATATGCATTGTCATAATTTAAACCGAGTACACGCATACCGCCGACAAGCACTGTCATCTCTGGCACACTCAAAGTTAATTGCTGTGCCTTATCAAGTAATAATTGCTCAGCAGGTATCTTACATTCAGAGTTAAAATAGTTTCTAAATCCATCGCCTACAGGTTCAAGGTAAGTAAAACTATGTATGTCTGTTTGTTCCTGACTTGCATCATTTCGTCCAGTTGTAAAAGGAATTTTTTTATTATATCCTCCAGCTTTTACTGCTGTTTCTAATGCAACAACCCCACCAAGAACTATTAAATCTGCTAAAGAAATTTTACTTGTATGTTTTACATTAAATTCGCTTTGTATAGATAAAAGTTCTTTTAACACTTTATTTTGTTGCTGTGGTTTATTTACTTCCCAGTTTATTTGTGGTTCTAGTATGATTCTCGCTCCATTTGCTCCACCTCTTTTATCTGCATTTCTATATGTCGAAGCAGATGACCATGCAGTATATAAAAGCTCTGAACTTTGAAGGGAGGAGTTAAGGATTTTCTCTTTTAGTTCCTCTATCTCTGCATCATTCACAAGTTCAAAGTCAACTTTTGGAATTGGATCTTGCCAAAGAGAATCTTCCTGTGGTACTTCAGGACCAAGGTAACGAGATTTAGGACCCATATCACGGTGAGTAAGCTTAAACCATGCCTTTGCAAAGCTCTTAGCAAAAAGTTTAGGATTATTTAAGAATGAACGCGATATTTTTTCAAATTCAGGATCCATTCGCAAAGCCAAATCTGTTGTAAACATAATAGTTTTGTTTTTTTTGCCCGCTATATGGGCATCTGGAGTTAAATCTTCCTCATTAGGGTTTATAGGTACCCATTGCCATGCACCCGCAGGGCTTTTTTGGAGGTTCCATTCATATTTAAATAATAGCTCCAAGAAACTATTGTCCCACTTTGTAGGTGTCGGTGTCCATGCACCCTCTAAACCACTTGATATAGTATCTGCCCCTTTACCACTCTTATAGCTACTTTTCCAACCAAAACCCTGTTCCTCCAGTGATGCAGCCTCTGGCTCTGGACCTACATACTTTTCAGGACTCGCAGCACCATGACTTTTACCAAAAGTATGTCCACCTGCAATGAGGGCTATAGTTTCAGCATCACTCATGCCCATACGACTAAAACTCTCACGAATGTCATCTGCTGCAGCTAAAACATTCGGTTCACCATCTGGACCTTCTGGATTTACATATATAAGTCCCATCTGTACTGCAGCAAGTGGATTTGCAAGATTTTTATCATCACCGTGTCGTGTATTATCTAGCCATTTATCTTCAGGTCCCCAGTATATGTCTTCCTCGCTCTCCCAAATATCTTTACGACCACCTCCAAAACCATATATCTTAAATCCCATGGATTCCATAGCTACATTTCCTGCTAAAATCATTAAATCAGCCCATGAGATTTTATCTCCATATTTCTTTTTTACGGGCCATAAAAGTCTGCGAGCTTTGTCAAGATTTACATTATCGGGCCAACTGTTAAGCGGTGAAAAACGCTGATTACCAGTTGATGCACCACCCCTTCCATCCATAACACGATATGTTCCAGCACTATGCCACGCCATACGAATAAAAAAAGGACCATAATGTCCATAATCAGCAGGCCACCACTTTACAGAAGTTGTCATCAGTTTAACTAGGTCTTTTTTTAATTCTACAAAATTGAGTTTATCAAAAGCCTCTTTATATGAAAAGTTAGATGTTGTTGGTGCAATACTTGAAGAGTTTTGTACCAATATTTTAAGATTAAGCTGATTTGGCCACCATTTTGCTGTTTCACTATTGCCCTGAAACGTATGCTTGTAAGCTTCTTGGTTTACTGGGCATTCTTTTGAAATTTTCATCATAAATCCTTTTAGAAATTTTTATTAAAGAATAATTTTTATCCTTTAGAATTATTGCGTAAGTATACTTAATTAATTATTATATTCCAACTAAAATAATTCAGATTATCAGTAAAAGATATAATAAATGGCTATAGAAAATGGTGCTTTGTGAGCAATATGCTCAATCCTTTTGGGTAAGCATATCTAAATGGTAGTGATATATCTCAACTCTGGAGTGTTTGAGTATCTTTTGGTGGAACTTTTTTACTGCTGTTTTAAAATTAGCAACTAAATATTTAATAATAAATTTATTACTTTATTCTATCTTCTAATGCTGCCTCTTTTGGAACGAGACCATATTTAGATAAGTCCACTAGAATTTCTTTTCTTTTATCTTTAAGTAATTTTACCATTACTGGGTTTCTATCCATCTTATAAGTTTCTGTTCTTATAACTTTGCCCGCATGGTTGTAGTACTTCTTGAGTCCAACTTTATAGTTGTTTTTGTAAAAGACTTCAGCGCTCTTGTAACCATCAATATCCCAGTCAGTCATGACACCCTCACGACGACCCATAACATAGTTAATTTTGCTTCCAAGTTGTCCATTGTCATAGTATATCTTCTGTATATTGTCTTTTTGACCATCTACATAGTTCACAACAATCTTTTTTTGTCCATTGGCATAGTAAGAAGTGTATAAACCATTCTCTTTACCATCTATAAAGTTAACTTTAGATTTTATATCACCATTATCTTTAAACCACAGTGTTATCCCGTTGCGTTTACAGTTTTTATAAATAGATTTTTGTGCATTGTCTTCAATTGTGTGCCTAGCATAATTTTTACATAATAGTTCAGATGCTGATAAAGTATAGTTAGTATAAAATAGCCCAATTATTAAGATAAATTTAGTCATTTGTTTGCCTTTTAATTATTATAAGTAGATTATAGCAGATAAGGTGTTAATAAATTAACACTCAAAACTATTATAATCTAAACAATTATTTATAATAATTTGACATTATGATAGATAAGGAGTATAATTTCACTCAATATTAATTATAAAGGAATAATATGAAAACAATAATACTAATGATTTTAACACTAACTTTAACAACAAATATATTTGCAGCATCAACTACACAAGAGAACAATAGGCTTTGTAAAATTTTTAAAGACAAAGTAGTAACATACAAAAAAACTATGCGTAGTGATGCATACGCTCAAAAGACTTTAGAGTCTTATAAAACTAGAGCTGATATTTTCTGCTCAAAATAACATAATAATTACTAGGCTTTCTTAGCTTGGTAATTTAACAATCAACTTCAATACTCTAATAAACTACATACAATTTTACACTTTCATCTTTTCAATAAGAATCTAAATTACAGATAATCTTTTAATAAAAATCAAAAAAATTTTACAAATTTTCTAGTTTATTCTCAAATTTATAAATGTTACATTCGTTTAAGTTATATATAAAGATATCTACTATATAATATTTTCAAATAGTTAAATTGGAGTAAGAAGATGAAAAAGAGTATCATAAGCAGTGTTTTAATTGGATTGGTGGTTTTGGGTTTAGAGAGTGGAGCGTCTTCTACTTCTATGAGTATAAAAGCGCAGGTAAACGCTGTCAATAAAAGTTGGGATGCAATTAAAAATATTAAAAACCCAGCCAAGGAAGCTCAGATAGCAGCAGTAAAAACAAGTTGGCAAGCTATAGAGTATATTAAAAACCCAGTTAAGGAAGCTCAA
>JASFZD010000104.1:0-8955 GCA_045046645.1 Sulfurimonas sp.
TGTTGCTGCGTCTGTTGCTTTTATGGCTATGACTGCTACTACGGCTCTTGCTTATGACAAGAACCCACCATTTACACTGGACAAACTTAAGAAATTTGTTAAAGTCGGTGCAGATGGTACTCAAGTTAAAGGTTATGAGCCAAAGAATGATTACAATATATTTGTAAACTATGAACTTGGTATGCATTGTGTTGGTTTTGATATGGATTACTGTTGTATAATCCCACCTTACAACTCTATTCAAGCACAAGCTATGAAAAGTGGAAAAGATGGTGCTTTACCAAAACTACTTTCACCAGATGATGGTGTAAAACTTTATTACTATACTAGAGATAACTCTTATAGTGAAGGTAATAAAATGAGATATTTTGGTGTTCCTAAAGATGCTGATGGTGACGGTCACTTAGATTCTGCTAATGATACTGTTGCTAACTATGTTTGGACACACCTATTTATCTACAAAGACCTTGAAGGTACTAAACCAAAAGGTGCTACTGATAAAGATCGTTTAAGACTTGGTAGACAAATTCCTGCTAAAATTGACTGTGGACCTTCTGGTATGCCAATTTCTGGTGGATACTTAGAGTATGCTGGTAAACATGGTGGTAATATCGTTTTTGCTGACACTCTTGTTCCTGTTGTAAAAGATGTTAAGCTTGTTTTAACAGCTTCTTACCTTTGGGATGCTTTAGGTTTACCTTTAACTGCGTTTAACGATAGCAGAAGAAAAGGAACTATTCGTTCTGTTTCTGAAACTGATTTTCAACCATTTCAATACTCTACTGTAGAGTTGCACACTCGTGCTGGTTCAGCAATGCACAATAAAGATGGAAAAACTGTATCTTACTTTGGTACAAACCCTGTAGATATTCCTAACTGTTATGCTTGTCACTCAAGAAATGGTAAGGCTGCTCAAATGGCTAGAGACGAAGGTCTTGTAAATAGTGATAAAGAGTATAACTACTGGAAAACATATCCAGATGAGAGTGAATATATGGCAAGACTTGCAGAAGCTTCTATAAACATCCTTTCACTGCACGATGCTCACCATGGTACTAACTTTATGAGAGCTTATAACCCAACTGCTATTGGTAATAGACTTGGTATTGTTGGTCTTGTAAACTGTACTGACTGTCATGGTGATAATGTTTCTGGTAACCTTGTAACTCCTCGTATCGGTACTGCTGGATACAAAGGTGTTCATGCTAAGCCACTAAGTGAAGCAATTCATGGTTTTCACCTTGCAATGGTCCCAATGCCTGATGGTGCTGGTCGTTCACAAGCGTGTCAATCATGTCACCCTACTCACTTCCAAAATCCTAACATGAATGATGATTCAAATCCATTCCGTGTAACAGATAGATATGGTGAAGGTCGTTTTTCTAAAGGTGATATCCGTAAATCTGGTGGTGGTTGTTATGTTCGTCGTGACGCTCACTCAAACCCAAATGCTAAACCTCCGTTCTTCTTAAACAACTACGGTAAATGGCAATACAAAAATGTTTCTACTAAAGATGAACATGGTAAAGACTCTGAACTAAGAGGTCTATACTGTACAAACTGTCATACAAAAGTTGCTCAAGCATTCCAAAACTATGACAATCTTACTCACGATAGTAAACAAGAAGGTAAAACTTTAAGAAACAAGTCTCTTAAAGAGATGATTGATGCTATTGCTGGTGGCGATGCTAAAAAATTCGCTTCTCTTGCTGACCCTAAGTCAACTGGTGACAATGAAGTAATGAAATTCTATACTGAACATAAATCAGCGACTTTACTTAAAGCTATCGGTAAAAACTTACCTGCTGACCTGAGACCTTGGAATCACCCAGAAGGTGGAAATGTTCCTTATGCTGCTGCATCTGGTGGTAATGACTGGTGGTTATCTGCTGCTGAGCCTCACTGTGCTGACTGTCATGTAGCTCCTTTTGTTGAGCAAGATACTGGTGGTAAATACTTCCCAATAGATTTACCTAACAAGTATTCTCTATACAGATATTCAAAAGCTCATGGAAACATAGCTTGTCAATCATGTCATGAGTCTGCTCATGGTCTTTATTCTACAAGATATGATGGTGAAAGAAGTGTTGATATTACAACTCACGAACAAGCTCTTCAATATTCTCCTGATGGAAAATATGCTGGTCCTGTAACTTGTGCTGCTTGTCACACTGTTAACGAGAAAGGTGTTCCTTTACAACTTAAAGATACTGAGTATGCAAATGATTATTGGGCTTCAGTAACATTAGCTCACTTTATGAGAGGTGGTGATCAGAAACTATCTATCGATGCTTTAACTAAAAAGTATCCTTATAAAAAATCTGCAAATATTGTAGAAACTAGCTGGAAATAATCTTTCCACTCTTTTATCCCTCTCTTGAGGGATAATCTTTTTTCAACCTTTTACAAAATCACTTAAACTTCTTATCAAACTGTTTACCTAATTTGTACTATATTGTGGTATATTTTTACTATAAAATAACCAAGGATTTATAGAATGAAAAGCTATCTTAAACCACTATTGGTGGTCTCAATGCTCAGTAGTATTGCTAGTGCAGAACTTGTTAAAACTTACTTTAAGACGGGTGAACTAAAAGCACAAACTAACTATGTGGATGGAACAAACACAAAACTTAAAGTTGGTATCAAAAATGGTATCGAAAAAGTTTATTATCAGATAGGGAAAATTGCAAATGAAGTAAATTACATACAGAATAAACGCGATGGTAAAATGACTTGGTATCATAAAGAGGGTTGGATTGTAAAAATTGTTAATTACAAACTTGGAAAGCTTCAAAACAGAGAAACTACTTACTTTAAAAGTGGAAAAGTTCAATCAACAGCAAATTATATAAACGACAAAAGAGAAGGTGATAAAAAATCTTATTTTGAGAATGGACAACTTGCTTCTGTTATAAATTACACGCATGGTAAAAAAGATGGTGTTCAAAAAGAGTATTTTGAAGATGGAAAGCTATATACTGAAGTAACATACAAGAATAACTACAAAGAAGGAACTCAAAACTGGTATGATGAAAATGGCAAAGTAAAAAATCATATATTTTACAAAATGGATAGACCTATAAAAATCATGAAAAAAGTTCAAAAAACTGATCATGCTAAGGTAACTATAAAAGGGATTGACTTCTCTCCTCAAAAGATGCGAGATTAATGAAATTCAGACTAGATGCCACGAGTAAAAATGCTCGTGCTGCTACAATCACAACATTACACTCAACTATTAAAACACCTGTATTTATGCCTGTTGGAACTGTTGGAAGCGTCAAATCACTTGATGCAGAGGATGTTGTAAACCTTCTTGGCGCTGAGATTATACTAGCCAACACTTATCATATGTATTTACGCCCTGGTGATACAACAGTTGCAAAAATGGGTAAACTTCATAATTTTACAAAATTTCCAAAAAGTTTTTTAACTGATAGTGGTGGATTTCAAGCTTTTTCTCTCAGTGATATTTCAAAGCCCAAAGAAAACGGTATAGAGTTTCGCTCTCACATAGATGGTTCTAAACACTTCTTTACTCCTAAAAAAGTCATAGATATACAAACAAACCTTGGTTCAGATATTATGATGATTTTAGATGATTTAGTTGCACTTCCTGCTACACAAGAGCGTATTAAACTTAGTATTGAGAGGACAACTGCTTGGGCACAAGAGTCTATTGACTATTTTCGTTCACAACAAGTTAAAGGTATATGTAAAGAACAAAATATCTTTGCCATTATTCAAGGTGGAACAGACAAAGCTTTTAGAACTAAAAGTGCAACTGAACTTTGTGCTATGGATTATGATGGTTTTGCTATTGGTGGATTGAGTGTTGGTGAACTAAACAATGAGATGTACGATACAGTAGAACATACAGTCCAGTATATGCCACAAGATAAACCTCGCTATCTTATGGGTGTAGGAACACCAGAAGACCTTATAGAGAATATTGAGCGAGGCATAGATATGTTTGACTGTGTAATGCCTACTAGAAACGCGAGAAATGGTACGCTTTTTACTTCTTTTGGTCGTATAAACATCAAAGGTGCTAAATTTAAAGAGGATGCGGGAGCTATAGACCCTGAATGTCAATGTTTAACATGTAAAACTTACTCAAGAGCTTACATAAACCATCTTTTTCGGGCAAGAGAGATAACTTACTTTCGTTTAGCCACTATTCATAACCTTCATTACTATCTCAATCTTATGAGAGAAGTTCGTCAGGCTATTTTAGATGATAAATTTGATGAGTATAAAAAAGAGTTTTACGCTAAAAGAAGCTAAAACTCCTCAAAACTTTATTCGCCTAAACCAAAAACATTTGAGAGTGTATTTATATAGTTAAAGTATCCTGTTATAGCAACAGCTTCTATAACCTGAACATCACTCCATCCCATGGCTTTAAGAGCATCTATCTCTTCTTTTAGAATTTTATAATTTTCTTTCCCTGATGCTTTTATAGAAAAGTTTAACAATGCTTTGTCTTTGTCATTATTTTGCATCGCATCTACACCAAGAAGTATCTCTTCTATCTTTTCATCTGAAAGACCAAGCATTTTGGCGATGCTTTTATGTACATCTACACACATTTTACATCCATTTTCTTTAGAAATAAGTAGTGCAATAGCTTCTTTAATTTCATAAGAGAGTGTTGTCTCATCAAGAAGATATTTTTGAATCATTTCATCTGTTGCAAAGTAAACTTTTTCATCTACTGCTAAAAGTTTAAATATCTCACCAAGTTTTCCTGTCTTTTCCAAGATAGGTCTTGCTCTATCTTGGATAGCTGGAGGCATTTCCTCAAATTCAGGTAATTGTATATGTGCCATATGTTGTCCTTTAAAGTATTTTCTTCACTTAATTTTTGATTATAGTGTAATTTTACTAATCAAAATAGAAATATTTTTTCTTTTAAAGTTCTTTTAATGTATAAACTTTTATAATGCCTTATAACTCTAAAGGTGGTGTAGTATGGGCTTTGTAAGTAACTTAAAAATTAAGCAAGTTTTGTTAGTGTCTGTTCTTTCTGTTCTATTTGTTCTATTTCTCAGTGGTGCTCTAAATCATACAAAAATGAATCAAGTTGTTCAAGGTATTGAAAAGCAAAAAGTAGAAATACTACCAAACTTAATAGACTTTTTAGATCTTCAACTAAATATTATCCAGATTCAACAATGGCTAACAGATGTTTCAGCAACAAGAGCGGCAGAAGGCTTTGATGATGGATATGATGAAGCAAAAAATTATTTTGAAAAAGCAAATGCAACATTAGATAAGCTAATCAAATCACATGATGCTTTAGATGAAACTCAAATGGTTGCCGAGCTTACAACTTATAAACAAGATGTAAGTGAATATTATGCAGTTGGAGTTAAAATGGCAAATGCATATGTTAAAGATGGTCCTATTGAGGGCAATAAAATGATGTTAATTCTTGACCCTTTTGCTGCAAAATTATCAACTATACTGGATAAATGGATAGTTGAACATAAAAAAGAGCTGGCAACATCTACTACTAATATAGAATCTAGCATAGATAGTTTCAAATCGCAAAGCATTACGCTGTTGATAGTTGTATTTTTGGTGATAATAATTTCTTTTACAATTATTGATACACTATTAAGTGAAATTAAAAAAATAGATATTTACTTAGAAGAACTTGCCAAGTTAAACTTCACAGCACTTCTAGATGTAAAAGGTAAAAATGAAATAGCACAAATAGCACAAAATCTATTTAAAGTAATAGTAGTTATTAAAGATTTCATCACAGAAGCTAAAAATTCTTCTACTGAAAATGCTTCTATATCACATGAATTATCCACTGCTGCAACAGTTGTTGGACAAAAAGTTACAGATGTAACAAGCGTTGTTAAAGCAGCTACCACAAAAGCTCAATCTATTGTAGATGAGATAAATATATCTATAGAAGATGCTAATATTAGTCGCGATAACACAATAAAAGTTAGTGAAAACTTATCAAAAGCAACTAAAGACATTGTTAAGCTGACAACAGATGTTCAAGAAACTGCAAATATAGAAGCAGAGTTAGCAAGTAAAATAGAAAACTTAAGTCACGAAGCTACTCAGGTTAAAGATGTTTTAACTGTTATTGGGGACATAGCAGACCAAACAAATTTACTCGCTTTAAACGCAGCGATAGAAGCTGCTCGAGCTGGTGAGCATGGGCGTGGATTTGCAGTTGTTGCTGATGAAGTTCGTAAACTTGCGGAGAGAACACAAAAGAGTTTAGTAGAGATACAATCTAGTATAAATATTATGGTTCAATCTATAAACGATTCTAGTGACCAAATGAATAAAAATTCTATCAATATTCAAGAACTAGCAGATGTATCATCTAATGTAGAAGAAAAAATCAATGATACACTCTCTTTAATGCAAATAGCATCTACTGCTAATAAAAAAACAGTCAATGATTTTCAAAATACAGGAAAACTTGTGAGTGAAATTTCAAGTGAAATAGATGGAGCAAATAAAACTGTTGCATCAAATGCTAGAAGTGTTGAAGAAATTAGTGCTGCAGCAGAACATTTAAATAATATGACAAACCAACTCAATGTTAAAATGGAGCAGTTCCAAGTGTAGAAGTTACAAACTTTTCACTTCTCCACTCAATGTTTCTTGATTATAAAGTGACTGTTGATTGTTTAGTATATTTTTACTCTGCGTATCAAAAAGTAAAAAGTTTGCATCTTGACCTACTTCTATAGTTCCTGCCCTAAAGCCCAAAACTTTTGCAGGATTTTCTACCGTTAATTTCACTAAAGTACTCATATTTATTATGCCTGATTCAACTAGCTTTGTGTAGTAAAGAGGTAGAGCATTTTCAAGTGCTTCACATCCATAAGCAGCATCATAAAAAGCTACTTCTTTGTTTACTGGTGAACTTGGTTGATGCAGAGTTGTTAAGATATCAATATCACCTTTTTTAAGTGCTTTTTGAAGAAGTAAAACATCTTTTTTAGATACCAATGGAGGATCTAGTTTTGCTGTTGTGTTAAAGTTTTCACAAGCTTCATCTGAATTTAGAAGATGATGAATAGAAACTTCACATTTGACTTTAACACCCTCAAGTTTTGCTTTACTTATAAGCTCAATAGAACGAGGAGAAGCGATGGCTTTAAAAAGAATATCTACCTTAAAATGTCTTGCTATCTCTATCATGCGAGATACATGTAGCACTTCACTAAGCTCTGGAATCCCTGCAAGCCCTAGTTTAGAGCTTATGTCACCCTCTAACATAACACCTGCGTTTATAAGTGAGTTATCCTCTGCCTTACAAAATAGTGTTACTTTGTACATCTGTACATATTGGGCTATCTTGATGGCAATATCATTTTTAGCGATGGTACTCATGTAGGGTGCTACTGCACCTTTTTTTAGAAGAATTGCTATATTACTAAGTGTCATATCTTCTTTAAGTGTATTTAACATCAGATCAACACTCACGCCACCCAAAGCAACACTTCCATTTTGAGCAAACTCTAAAACTACTTCATTATCAACAGCAGGATTACTATCTGCATTTAACACGATATGCCCTACCCCACCTAGCTTTGCTTTTTTTGCAATGGCTTTTATATTTTTTGCATTAAGTATAGAGTCAGAAAGTCGTACATTTGTATCTATCAAAGATGGAAGAAGGTACGCACCTTTAGCATCAATACAATTTTCATCATCCAAGTCTATTCCTATTTCTGTCACTACATTATCTTCTATGCGAACATCGACTTTTCTTTCCCCATTGACATCACAAACCACTGCGTTTGATATAAGCATTTTAAGACCACCTCTGATATAATAATGCAATTATAGCATAGGATTTTGTATGAAAATTTTAGTATCTGCACTTGAACACTCCGCGAATGTTCATCTTAAGTCTTTAAAAGAAGAGCTTAGTGATACGACTGAGTTTATTGGTATCTTTGATAGTGAACTCGGATCACCTATCGTTGACCTTAGAAGCCTAGCTATTATGGGGTTTGTTGATGTTCTTGGAAAACTCCCATTTTTCTTTAAACTTAATGCACAGATGGTAGACCTTGCAAAAGAGGCTGATAAAGTCTTACTTATAGACTCTTCTGGATTTAATCTTCCTTTAGCTAAAAAAATCAGAAAAAAATATCCCGAAAAAGAGATTATCTACTATATCTTACCACAGGCTTGGGCATGGAAGAAAAAACGCATTCCTGTTTTAGCAAAAACTATTGATAAATTATGTTCTATCTTACCTTTTGAGAGCAGTTACTACCCAAAAGATGCCCCAATCACTTATGTTGGACATCCTCTCCTTGACCAGATAAAAACCTTTAAAACAGAGCTAAACGCAGAGGTAAAAAATGTAGTATTTATGCCTGGTAGTCGAAGGGGTGAGATTAGTAAGCTTTTGCCAATCTATAAAGAAGTTAGAAACCAACTTGATATCAATGCAATCATAATTATCCCAAAAATATTTACTAAAGAAGAGATAGAAATACTTTATGGGGATATATCTGCGTTTGAGATAAAACATGATGCCCACAAAGAGCTACTAAACGCAGACTTTGCTTTTATATGTAGCGGAACAGCAACACTTGAAGCGTCTATCATTGGTACGCCTTTGATACTTAGCTATATTGCCAAACCATTTGATTATTTTATAGGAAGACTTTTAGTAAAGCTTGAGTATGCGGGTTTAGGTAATCTAATGTTTTTAGACCATGCAGGTCGCACTATTCATCCTGAGTTTATCCAAGAAGATGTAACAGTAGAAAATCTTTTAAAATCATTTCATGAGTACAATAGAGAAAATTTCTTACAAGACTCAAAAAAGCTAAGAGCCTATCTGCAAGGTGGAAGTTCTAAAAATGTTGCAAAAATCATAGAAAGTTAGTTATTATTTTGTAATGCTTTGTAGCTCAGTTAAAAAATCTTTCTCATTTTTATATCCAA
>JASFZD010000105.1:0-4221 GCA_045046645.1 Sulfurimonas sp.
TTTTTCAATAGGAGAAGATGTATTACACGACTTTGATATTTATACTAAAGAATTGGGCTTAAAAAAATCAACAGTAATTGAAAAGCTTATCATTGGTTATCTTATTAATGCAGGAGTTAGAAAAAAATAAGCAAAAAAAAAGGTAAGTGTTTTGGCGAACACCTACCTTTAGATTGTTTGATGCAATAACACATCGGTTTGGTTGCCGTTATTGTATCTAATAATCACTTATTTGTAAATAAATTAGTTAAATTAGGACAATAACATGAGCAATAGCAATAATTCAAACGAACCTACAATAGAACAAATCAAACAATCTTTAGACATCATAACAGTTGCAGAAATGTACTCAAATGAGTATGGCGAACTTGTAAAATCAGGTGCAAACTTCAAATATAAAAACGACTCAAGCATCGTTATAAATCCAGCTAAACAAATTTTTAGCAACTTTAATGGAGACATTACAGGTGGCTCAGTCTTAGACTTAGTTATGTATATGGAAAAATTAGACTTAAAAGCTGGAATAAATAGACTTAAAGAATTAAGTTCACTTGATACTTATACAATCGACCCAGAGCTACAAAGAAAAAGAGAACAAAGAGAAAAAGAAGCAAAAAAAATAGACTTCCAAAAACTTGGATACTATGGAACTTTAGAGTTAAAAGATGCGAGTGTACTTCATAGACCTATTGAGTGTTTAAACGAAAGTAACGAGCTTATGTATTTCATAGTTCCAAAGGAACTTCATAAACTCTTTGAAGCTGAAACATTACCAGCTGAGTATAAAGATAAAATCTTTTATATGTTTAGCTCTTTGGTTGGATGGAATAAACACTTTGAATGTCCAAGTATAGTTTTAAGAGATGATAACAATCGAATAGTAGATTTAATCGCTTACAGACCAAATAAACCAGCGAATTATAAAGACTGGTCCGACCCTAAATATATCTATAAAAATTCACACAACAGGGGAGAAAATTTTCTTTACCCTTTTAGAAAAGAAGTTCAGCCAATCATCAACAGAGAAAAATATCTCATAGTTGGCGAGGGTATTAAAAACGGACTTAATGCACTCCTGTACTCAGTACCTTTTATCACACTTGAAAGCTCATCAAATAAAATCAATGACAATCTTATCAACTATATAAGAGATTATCATTCAAAAGGTTTTAATGTTATTTGTATGTTTGATGGTGACAAAGCTGGAGCTAAAGCATACAAAAACTTTAAACTTCAATCAGGTTTAGAAGTTGATAACTTTTTAAAATTCGATAGCAATCAAGATTTTGTGGACTATCTACAAAGCGAGGGTAAATAAATGAGTGTAGATATAAATGCAAAAATACAAGCTATAAAAGAGAGTGCTAAACAGCAACTTACTCCAGAGGCTGATTACTATAACCAAGTTCAAAACTATATAGTACAGGTAAACTCAATTAGAGAAGCTAACAAATATCATAATGAAGATAAATCAAAAGCTCTTTTGGACTCTTTTTTATCTGAAAAACAAATGATAGAAGATGAGTATGAAGCTCGTAAGCCAGAAATGACAATCAACGAAAAAATAACAAAGATAGAAGATGCTTATGTTAGGTATGCTCGTAAAAATGCAGCACTTGACCGTCTAGGACAAGCGACTATCTTTTTTGATGCAATGACAGGTATGTATGTTCGTATATCTCGCTATGTTGATATAGACACAGAGGGAAAAAAGCACGACCGTATTATCACAGACAGATTAAAAGATACAACGGTAAATAAATATATAGACCTTGAGAGTAAAACTTTAGCTGGTATTCATGTAGCTACTAAAAAGAGAACTGCAATACTTAGAGAGTTTAAAGTTTATAGAAAAGAGTTTGCACCTCTTAAACCAGCTTTTTACGGAGAGTTTTTTAACACTTACACTCCAAACGGTTTTTTAGATGTAAGAGTAAACAATGTTTTAAATGTTGATAAATTTACA
The DNA here is from genome assembly GCA_045046645.1 of Sulfurimonas sp. Classification (GTDB taxonomy): domain Bacteria; phylum Campylobacterota; class Campylobacteria; order Campylobacterales; family Sulfurimonadaceae; genus Sulfurimonas. The sequence goes on from JASFZD010000105.1 coordinate 1,967, forward strand.
ACAATCACACTTCCAAAAAGATACCCAATTATAAATGCACTACTTGAAAACATAGCACCGTATGAAGATGAACGAGTATTTTTACTTAATTGGCTCTCTACAATTCTAAACACAGCAAAAAAGACTAAGACAGCTATTATCCTCAAAGGTATTCAAAGAACAGGTAAAGGTGTATTTGCATCTAAAATTATTGAGTATGCAATGCACGAAAGCAACTGTTTTGTAGCTACTAATGCAAATTTAAGTGATAACTTCAATAGCTATTTAGAAGATAAGCTGTTTATCACTTTTGATGAAGTAAAAGGCGATTTTCACAAAGACAAAGACATTGCAAATAAAATCAAGTTAATCGTATCAGAAGAGAACATATCTATCAGAACTATGCACACTAATCCATATATGATTAGATTTAGTGCAAACTGTATCTTTTTATCTAATGAAGATTTACCAATACCAATGGATCAAAGCGATGAGCGATTATCAGTTATTGAAACTAAATCAAAAACACTTTTGCAAGTAGCTCGTGGTATGGGTTACGAAATTGGAGAGTTTATATCTCTTTTAGAAAAAGAACGAGACGAGTTTTTAGTACATTTAAAAATGTGTAACTACTCTAAACAATTAGCTATGAGTACAATCGCAAATAAAACTAAAAAAGCGATACAGGATGCAACAAGCACGACTCAATCAGTTTTAAAAACTGCATTCAGAAGTCAAGACCTTGACACTATCTCAGAGATGCTTGATGAAGCTATCGCAGACACTAAAGCTGAAACACTTATAAAACAAGAGATAGAAGCCTCAGCAAGTGGAGATTATGAGACAATCAAATCTAAAAAGATAATTCCATTCCCTTATAATAATGCAGAGATGAAAATTATATTTATGGATGAGTTCAAATCAGGTTTAATCTCTAATACAAGCTTAAAATGGTTTTCAAAAGTTACAAATATCGAACACATACTAAAAAGTGATACTAAGTTTGGTAACTTTTGGAACTTGGTTCTATCTAAAGCTTCAATCATCAAACTAAGATGGAGTGAAAATAGACATATAGACGGAACTACTCAACTTATAGAAGTTGAACACGGAGAAAGATTTAGAGCAATAAATCAACATGAGCTACCAACTACATTTCACTTCAATAAAAAAACATTCACTTTTACATCTTCAAAAATTGCAATAGAGATACAAAGAGAGGTTTTCTAACTTTTTACAAGTTAGAAACACCACTCACACACTTAGAAACACTACTGAAACACATTAGAAACACCACAGAAACACCAACAGAAACACCACAAACCCCTATATATAGGGATATAACACTAATTTGATTATTTTTATATTTGTTTTGAAAAATTATTTTTTTTCATTTCATATTTATTTTTTTTATTTTTATTGTAAAATACTCTATAAACCCCTATTTTACGGACTTTATAACTTTTTTACTTAGTGTTTCAGTAGTGTTTCAGTAGTGTTTCTAATGTGTTTCTAATGCTTTTTTTAGTGTTTCAGGCTCTTTTTGGTGTTTCAGGAGAAAAAATCTTTTAGAAAAGAGTGCTTTGTTGAACTCTCGTGCAGTTTGTATTTGTTTTTCAACCACCGCAAAAAAAACACCATTGATTAATCCACCTCCAAAATGCAAAAATACTCATACTAAAAAATGGAGGTGCAAAATGGCATATAAAATAAGCACAAAGAGCTTCACTATAACGGCTCAAACAGATAAAGAGGCTCTTACTACTCTATTAAAGCTTTTAGGGCAAGATATAGCCTCTTTTAGCTCATATATGGGTGTAACTGAGCAGGAAGTTGTTATCACGGATGATGATGGAAACGAAACTGTAGCAATATGGGCTATAAACTACTTAAAAGACATCTTGGAAGTAGAACTCATACATTTAGGTTATGTAACCAAAGATTTAAAAGCTCAGGGCATATTTGGAGGCTACAACGATACAGAGTTCAGTATCAAACAAGCAAGAGATGCAGGAGCTATTACAGAGAGCCAACCACTCGTTATAAATACAGATACAATAATAACAGAGGCTGGAACTATTAAGATAAAGTATCTAGCAAATGCAGAAGCTATCTTGCAGGACTTTTTAAGTCAATAAAAAAATAGTGCCATTCATACAACGATGCTTACGGCTCTTAACTGTCGGCGATATTAAGTTGCAGTTTGGCACACACTACTTACACCAACTAATGATAAAAATATTTATCACTACATAAAAACATAAAACACTATATTA
>JASFZD010000106.1:0-8589 GCA_045046645.1 Sulfurimonas sp.
CATAGATATAAAGATAAAAGTCTTGAAGAATTATTGCCTTGGAATGTTAAGCTGGATTAGGTTACTGTAGGGGTATCAGACTTTGTGGATACTATTATTTAATCCCTTTTAAAAATTCACTAATCATTCTAACACCTGCACCTGTTCCACCATATACATTACAATCCCATGGAGTCTCAGTATAAGCTGAACCAGCTATATCAAAATGTAACCATTTATTTTTGTTTTCATCTTTGATAAATTTATCTAAAAATAGACCAGCAGTGATTGCACCACCATAAGGTTTTGAAGATACATTTGAGATATCTGCAATAGAGCTTTTAAGAAGTTTTCTAAGGTGCTCATTAAAAGGTAAAGAACCTGTTAGTTCTCCAGATGTTGATGCTGCTGATGAGATACTATGTTTAAGTCTGTGTGAGTGTCCCATTACCCCTGTTGTATACTGCCCAAGAGCAACCATACAAGCACCTGTAAGCGTTGCAAAGTCAAATAAATAATTGGCTTTTACTTTATCTTGTGCATAATCAAGAACATCTGCTAAAACTAAACGTCCTTCTGCATCGGTATTTCTCACCTCAACAGTTGTTCCACTACGAGTTACTAAAACATCATCAGGCTTATAAGCATCTCCACCTATCATATTTTCCACTGCACCAATAAATACATGAACCTCAACATCAAGCTTAAGTTCACTTGCTGCTTTTATCATTCCCAGAGTTGCACATGCTCCAGCTTTATCCATTTTCATAGTTACCATAGAAGTTGCAGGTTTTAAACTAAGTCCACCGCTATCATAAGTCAAACCCTTTCCTACTAAAGAGATAATTTTCTTTGCATTTGCTGGTTTATAAGTTAGATGAATGAGTTTACTATCATGACGAGATGCACGACCAACTGCTAGCATACTTTCCATCTTCTCTTCTCTTAGTGATTTTTCACCTAAGATTTCACATTCTAAGTCATTGTCTTTAGCAAGCTTTTTAGCGAGTTTTGCAAAAGATGGTGGATTTAAATCTTCAGGTGTTTGGTTCACTATATCACGAGTGTAACATGTTGCTTCAGAGATTATAATAGCTTCTTCAAACGCAGCACTTAACTCTTTAACATCTTTACATTCAAGATAAACATTTTTTAGTCTTGTTTTTTTATTAGCTGATTTATAATGAGTAAACTCATAACCACCAAGCACAACGCCCTCTATCACAGCTCTTATATTTTGAGCATTTACCAAAAAAGAAGCAGATTTATAATTTGTAGATTTTATTGCTTTGATAGCTACACTGCAAACACTTCTAATGTTGTTGGCAGTGACTTTTTCTATCCCACAGAAGAGTACATTTTTACCATATAAAAAACAAGTTGAATCTTGTTCTGCTTTAAATCCAGCTTTTTTTAAAAGTTTAGTATCCTTATCTATCTCCAAATCTTTTGCAGTTATAAATTTTACAACTAAGTTATTTTTAGATTCTTGTTTGCTTTCTTGTATTAGTCTAATGTTCATCATTTTCCTTTTTATTTTATACCATCATGTGTGAGTTCATTTTTATATTTACAGCCCATCTTTGAACCATATTCGCAAGCCTCAGAATATCTCTTTTTTGCTTCACTTTTGTTTCGTTTTACACCTTTACCTAAGTCATACATGCTAGCAAGTAAAAAGCACCCATTAGGTTCTCCTTGATTACATGCTTTTATAAAAGACTCTTCCGCCTTTACATAGTCTTTGTCAACATTTTGTCCATAAAAGTATGCACTTGCTACAACCATACATCCTTCCGTATACCCAAGGTCACAACTTTTAATAAAAAAATCAAATCCTTTTTGTGTATCTTTTGTTACAATCGTACCATGAGAATAAGCCTGCCCTGAGAAAAAACATCCTTTAGCTGTATTTGTATCACTGCATGATTTTTCAAAAATTTTCAATGCTTGTGTATTATTACCTTTTCTTGCCTCAGCTATCCCATCTTCAATCAGACCAGCTGATAAACTTACCCCAACCAACAAGGCTATCATTACTAACTTTTTTATCATTTTTACTCCTATTTACTTTTCTTGTCTAAATTTTATCATCTTAAATCGTTCACCTAAGAAATCAGGGAGGATTAACATTTTTACTTTTTCAAGTTCTTGTCTATATATTTTTTCCTCTACCCTGTCTTTAAGCATCTCTAAAAGCTCAAGTATCCCCATATCTATAAGAGCCACCATCTGCGTTTTAATCTCAACAAATTTCACCCCTGCTTCGGCATAAGCATCTCTTACATGTGCAAAAGTTACATCATAAGTTATATCACTCTTTGCATAAAGTTCTTCTCTTTTTATATTTTCATCAAAAAAAGGAATAACCTCATGTTTAGCATAGACACGAAGTGAAAAGTCAGGTCGTGCTTGCATCTCACCATAATCAAAAGTCATAAATTCAAACTTTTTAGCAGACGCTGCCATCTCTAAAGCAAACTCTTCATATCCTACAGCTATCTCCCCTCTATCTTTAAAGTACTTATCAGCTTTTTCTTTTACCCATGCATTATCTACATCAAACTCTACCGTGTGTCCATCAACTCTTGCCGTTTTACCTTTAAAGTAAAGTTCACATGCAAACGCATCAAATATTTCATTGGCTATAAAAAAAGCATTATCACAACGCAGTTCACTCAAAGACTTATAGTGTGTTAAAGAGACTGCATCTTCAAATGATTCATTAAAATAGTTTTTTTGATGCTCTTGCAAATCATCAAACCTTTCTATGATAACAAACTTCAAAGTAGAGAGTAGTTTTGGTCTTAGTGTGTAGATAAATTCACAAACATCTGCTAAAAAATAACCATGATGTGCCCCTATCTCACAAACAATACCATCCTCTTGTAAAAACCCTTCATCTACTAAAGAGATAATATGCTTAGCAATAGTCCCACCAAAAAACTTACTTGTACTTACTGCAGTATAAAAGTCACCACTTTTTCCAATGTTTTTATAAGTAGCATAGTAGCCATCTTCACCATATAGCCACTCACTCATATATTCACTAAATTTCATCTATTTTCCATCATTTACATACATCTCATACAAGTTAAGAAGTGCAAGTTGTTTATCTATATCATATATTTTACTATCTATACTTTGTATTGCTAAAGAATTTTTTAAAGTATCTACATCATACTCTGTTTTATACCCTGCATTAAAAAGGTCTTGTGTATCTTTTAGTAGTTTTGTATAGAGTGTTATATCTTCATTACTTAGATTTATTTTTTTATTAAAGTTCTCAATGTTATGCATTACCTGCTCAAACAGTGCATGTAACTCTCTTTTTTTATCATCTGCTACAATTTTTGATTTTAAGTAATCAACTTTCGCTGATTCTATATCTCTAAAAGTATTTATATCAAGTGGCATAGTAGCTCTTATACCATAATCATAAAAAGATAGTTCATTGGAAGTATCTATAAAGTTTCCACCTGTCACAAACCCTTGTCCAGAACTTTTACTCCAACTATAATCTGCTGTAAAATTAACACTTGGAAGATATTTTACAACAGTAACATTTTTTAAATATCTATTTTTTTCTATCTCTGCTCTGCTCTGCTTAAGAACTAAATTGTTCTTGATAAAGACTTCATTACTTATAAGTTCTAAATGTGGTATATTCGCAGTTTCATAATCTAAATCACTAAGGGTATGAAACTGAGTAATGAGTCTTTCTTTTGCAGTTTGTATATCATACAGTGCCCTTATAACGATATTTCTTTGGATGATAGCATTATCTAAAAATCCAGAATCTAGTTGCCCACTTAAATACTGCTCTTTTTTTTGTAGTAAATTAATCTCAGAGTTTTTTATCTGCAGTGCTTGTTTTTTTTCTTTTAAAGAAGTTTGTTTTATCTGCATAAGCACAGAAATAGTATCTTTTATCATCTTGCGTTTGGCTACATCTATGGAATAATCAGAATAAAGTCTACTTGCAGTAGCATACTTAATCCCATAGTAAATTCCACCACTTTTAAAGATAGGCTGACTCATCTTAATGGCTGCATTTTCATTTACTTGCTCTTTTGAATAAGGTTTACTTCTAGAGTAGCTATAATCAAGTTGTATCGGTGCTATCCAAGAATCACGAAGCTTCGAACTCTCAGCCTCATTTTTTTCATAATCATAATTAAATTGCTTCTGTTTGTTATCTGATATAAATGTATCCAAATCAGCATTTTTTTCATTGGCAAATACCAGTATACTACATGTTAAACTTAGTACGAGCGAGAGCTTTAAAACCTTCATCAATTTCCTCTTATATTATTATACAAAACTTTTGTATTATATTATAAAAATATAAACAATTTAGTGCCTGTCTGATTTAATCCAGACAGACTCAACAACATAAATGAGATTAAATTTTGTTTATTGTCTATTTCAACCTATTCCTAACTATTTTTACCGCTTCAACCATATTTATCAAACTTGGTTTTACTTCTTTGTATTTTCTAGTTTTCAGACCACAATCTGGATTTATCCATAATTGATTTTTAGGTAATACTTCAAGTAATCGCTCTATTTGCTCTACTATCTCTGCTGTACTTGGGATTCTAGGACTATGAATATCATAAACACCAGGACCTACTTCTTGTTTGTAGCCACTTGTTTTAAATATTTTTAAAAGTTCATTACCACTTCTTGAAGTTTCTATGGATATAACATCCGCATCCATAGCTTCAATTGTATCTATGATATCATTAAACTCACTGTAACACATATGAGTATGGATTTGTGTTTGCTCTTTGGCACTACTAACCGATATCTTAAAATCTCTTAATGCCCATTTTTCATAAATCTTGATTTTCTCATTACGAAGTGGATAACCCTCTTTAAATGCAGCTTCATCAACTTGAATAATCTTTATACCTGCGTTTTGTAAGTCATCTATTTCATCACTCAATGCAATAGCTATCTGTTTTGAAACATCATCTCTTGACATATCATCTCTAACAAATGACCAATTTAAAATTGTTACAGGACCGGTTAGCATACCTTTCATTATTTTGTCTGTTTTACTTTGTGCGTAAATCATCCAGTCAACTGTCATAGGCTTAGGTCTGCTAATATCACCGTATATAAAAGGTGGCTTTACACATCTACTACCATAGCTTTGCACCCATCCGTTTTGAGAAAATCCATACCCTTTTAGTTGTTCTCCAAAATATTCAACCATATCATTTCTTTCAGGTTCACCATGTACTAGAACCTCTAATCCACACTCTTCTTGAAAAGAAACACAATCATCAATATATTTTTTCATCTCATTTTCATAATCTTTTTTACTTATGTCATTAGATTTAAAATCTTTTCTTGCTTTTCTTATCTCATCAGTTTGAGGAAATGAGCCGATTGTAGTAGTCACTAAATCTTCATATTTTAAAAGATTTTTTTGTATTTTTATTCTATCTTCATATTTTCCATCTCGTACTAATTTTGTAAAGCCTTTAACTCTACTTTGCACATTTACATCGTGAATAATTTTCGAAGATTTTCTATTTAGATTTGAATTTTTATTCTCTAGAAATTGATTCATCTCCTCGCTGCTTAAACTCTCAATCCCATCAAAAAATATCTTTGAAATGATATTAATTTCATTTAGTTTTTCAGTAGAAAAACTTAACCAACTTTTAATATCTTTATTCAATTTTTCTTCATACTTCAAAGTAAATGGAGTATGTAGCAACGAACAAGATGAAGAGATTAGGACATTGTCTTTTTGCATTTTTTTACAGATTTTATCGAGTAAAGAGAGAGTGTTTTCAATATTATTTTTCCAAATATTTCTACCGTCAACAACACCTGCTATTAATTTTTTATCACTTTTTGCAATCAGCTCTAATGATTTTATATTTTCATCACCATACAAAAAATCTAAACCAATAGCCCAAATAGGTGTATGTATCAAAATTTTAGTAGCTTCATTTGAGTGTTCAAAATATGTAGTGACTACTATTTTTATATTTTTACTTACATTTGACAATCTATCATAAGTAGATTTGATTAAACTAAATACCTTAGGTTCGTTATCTTTTACAAAAATAGGCTCATCAATTTGCACAATTATCTCATCATTTAAATCAGAAATTTTTTTTAATAGCTCTTCATAAATTGGTAAAATTCTATTTAATAATTCAAAAGTATCCCCTCTATCCACTCTTTTTGAAAGTGCTAAAAATGTGATAGGACCAATTAAATTGATTTTTGTTTTGATGCCTAACTTTTTTGCTTCTTTGTATTCATTGATAATCTTTAACTCATTTAGTTTATAATTATCTTCCAAAGACAACTCAGGAACTATGTAGTGGTAATTTGTATTAAACCATTTTGTCATTTCCATTGCTACACTTGATTTGTCACCACGAGCCATAGAAAAATACAACTCTTCGTTTTTTAAGTTACTAAATCGCTTTGGTATAGCATTTAACATTACAGCAGTATCTAACATATTGTCATAAAGACTAAAATCATTTGAACTTATATGTTCAATTCCAGAATCTTTTTGATATTTCCAATGTCGTGACTTAAGTTCACTTGCAACTTTTTGTACTTCGCTAAATGTGCTTTTTTTAGCCCAAAAACTCTCTAATACTTTTTTCAACTCTCTTTGTTCTCCAATTCTTGGAAAACCTATAATGTAATTTTTTTTAGACATTACTTTATCCTTTTTTTTATATTTTTAAATTTGTGTTGTGATTATTGTTTATTGGATAAAGTAAGGAGGATGAATACCACTTCTTCTAAATGCGAAGCAGGTAGTGTAATATAAGCATCTTGGAATAAAATGATTTATTTTTAGCATTAAAATAGTTTTTAATTTATAGTAAGAGTTACAACGACAAGGCTTATTGTTAATCTCACACAAAGTTAGAGATTCTAAGGGAGGGTCATCCTTGTCTATATCTTCTTTGGTAAAATATTCTTTTCCAAAACCTTTAGGTGATTTCACTTTATGCCTCTATACTTCTACGATATACTTTGAAGAGCTTTTTCAAGGTTTTTAAAACCTTCATCAATTTCTTCTTTTGTTATTGTAAGTGGTGGAAGAAAACGCAGTGTATTTCTTCCAGCCTTTAAAACCATAACACCATTATCTTTTGCACTATTTATAATACGCCCAAGGGTATCAGCATCTTTAGTACGCAGACCACACATCATTCCTATTCCAACTTTTGCTGTAAAAGTTTCTTTATGTGCTTTATAAAATGTTTCTAGTTCTTGATTGAAGTAGAGTGATGTTTTTTCTAGTTCACCACTTCTCCTTTTCTCTTCTAAGATATCCATCACTTCACAAACTGCACTTGTACTAAGATAATTGCCACCAAAGGTAGAACCGTGATCACCTGGATTTAAAACATCTTTTAGCGTTGTCATCACAATCCCAACAGGAACTCCACCACCAACACCTTTTGCTAAAGTTATTATCTCAGGTTTTATGCCATACTTTTGTGAAGCTGTAAATTCACCAGTCCTATAAGCACCAGTTTGGACTTCATCAATGATAAGCGGAATCTCTTTTTCTTTTAAAAGTTTTTCTAGAGTCTGTACTTTTACCTTATCTTGTGGTTCAACCCCACCCTCACCTTGTATAAGCTCTATCATAACACCAGCTGTATGGTCATCAAGAAGAGATTCTACTTCATCAAGTCCATTAGCATACACAAAACCATCAGGAAAAGGTCCAAAATAGTTATGCATTGCTTCTTGTCCAGTTGCTTTGACTGTTGTGATTGTACGACCATGAAAAGAGTGTTGGAGCGTGATGATTTTATAGCGTTTTATTTTACCATCTCGCTCGCCATGTTTTCTAGCAATTTTGATGGCACCTTCATTTGCCTCAGCACCACTGTTTCCAAAAAAACACTGCATATTGTACCCACTAGCCTCTACTACTTTTTGTGCAGCAAGAGCTTGCGGAGCTATATAGTAAAGGTTTGAAGTATGTGTAATCTTTAAAATTTGCTCGCAAATAGCTGCGTTTACTCGTGCATTTGCATGACCAACACTAACCACACCAATTCCAGAAGTAAAATCAATGTATTTTTTGTTATTTGCATCTCTTAGGGTTGCGTTATCGCCACTAACAAACTCAACATCACCACGACCATAAGTAGGAAGTATATATTTTTTATCTAATTCTTTTGTATTCATCTATAATTTCCTGTAATTTAAAGAAAATTATAGCATAAAATTTGTAGCCTAATGCTAGCAATTTAGCACTGTAAGTGAATATCCACTTTTGAAAAGTCTCTAAATCATTTCTCGTTCCACCTCTCCTGAGGTGTAACGCATAGACAATAACAATTTCCAAGATAGAGTAATACATTCCATCTCAGGAGAGATGGAACGAGAGTAAACCTTTCTATCATTTTTTCTTCCTTTTAAAAGTCTAGTGGGCTTATGAGTTTTGGTTTATTTAGTTCAGCGATTATGTGAGTATAAATCATTGTAGTCTCGACAGACTTATGCCCTAAAAGCTCTTGTATACTTCTTAAGTCAATCCCAGCTTGAAGAAGATGAGTTGCATAAGAGTGCCTAAATATATGAGAAGTCACTCTTTTG
>JASFZD010000107.1:0-11939 GCA_045046645.1 Sulfurimonas sp.
TGCTTGTCATCATCGGCGTTCAGCATGGCTGCTTTTGTACTAAGACTCTCATGAAACTGTGTTGCAAACTGTCGAAAAAGTTCAGCTACTCTTGATGCTATTTGATAAAAACCTGCAAATGAAATACCAGCAATAACTGATATAACAATTTGATCTGTTCTAAAGATGATAATATTGCTAAACATAACCAGATAAGCACTAAGGGAAAACTTCATTGAGCTTTTTACATCAGAAAAATCTACCAATTTAAGAGATATTCTTAAATCTGAGATTTCTCTGTTTAGTACAATAAAAAAAGATAAGTTGTTTAAAAATTGAATGGATACTGCAACTAAGGCATAGATATATATAGGTTGATCCCAAACAACACATTGCCATAAAAGAAAAGCATTAAGTACTATGAAAATTGTATTAATAAGATTTCTAATTTTAAGTAGATGAAACCCTCTTAAAATCTCATCAGCAAAACCAAGTGAGAACGAAACCGCACTCCCAATTCCAAAAACAAGTAGTGCAAGACTATATTCATCTATTTTGCTTTTATCTGAGATTATAAAAAATGAATCAACATTTAAACTGAGTATAATTGTAGTAAAAATGATGAGTAGTGAAATGATAAAATAAACTACCAGATAAGTTGAAAAAAGAGAACTGATTTTATTAATTTGTCCAGATGCCATAAATTCAGCACTCTTTTTTTGTATAGTTACTCCTAATCCAAACTCTAGTAGCACAGAATAACCAAATATACTCCACAAAAGAGCCCAAAATCCATAATTTTCTTGCCCCATCCCTAGAAACATTATGCGAACAAGAAATAATGAGACAATGATTTTAATGACTAAATGAATATAGTTTGACAGGGTAGCACTTAACATTTCTTTTTTACTTAAACCCATTATTCAACTCCTGAAATCTTTTTAAGAAGCGTCTCTACTTCACTCTTTACTTTTGGTATGGAGTAGTTTTTCAAGACATGTTTGTAGCCATTTTCTTGAAGTCTGTTTAAATATTGTGTATCAAAATAGACACTTTCTATCTGAGTTAACAGATCATCGGTATTTTGCAGCTCAAATAAAAGACCATTCTCTCCATGGTCTATGATCTCAGCAGGTCCATAGGCATTGGTGGCAATCACTGCACATCCATGAGCCATCGCTTCTATAAGTACCAAACCAAAAGGTTCGCGCATTCTAGTTGGCATCAGCAATACAGATGCATTTGAATATATCTCCTCTTTTAATTGGACTTTTCCTTTAAAGCTTACCATTGAATCAATAGGCTTGGCAAGTGCTTGACATTTATCCATGTATGCTTGCTCACCACTTCCATAGATATCAAAACTAAATGAGCATGTTGGATGTAGGGTTGCAAACTTGTTTAGTGCCTCTATGGCCAAGTCAAGACCTTTTTCCTCATCAATTCGTCCGGCAAATATAAATTTTATATCTGTATTATCGGATATTTTTTTCTTAGGAACCAGCGTGGCGTTTGGATAGACATAGGTTGTGTCAGACTTATACACGTTTTTCATCTCTTTTGCTACCCATTCTGATACACAAATTGTGGGTGTAATTAGTATATTTTTTTTATTTAAAAAAGGAAGAAATGATTTGATCTTTTGTTTTAATAATGAGCTTTTTTGCATATATCCATACATCCAAAAGTCACCGATCTCAAATACTTTAAGGATGTTTTGCTTTTGTGAAGCTTCAATGACAGAGAGTCCAATTCCACGAAGTGACCAGTAATAAACCAAATCCGGCTTTGTGGTTTTTATGGCATCCCTCACTGTTTTATAGTTATGGTATTCATCTACTTCTTTTTGCACTCGGGAAGTTTTGTTGTACTGAATGAGACGCATATTTCGTAGTATGCCATCCTCTGTTATATCTGACTTATGATAGTCTGATGTCACAACGACGACTTCATGTCCTTGTTCTTTTAGAAAATCCATTGTCTCTTGACAAGCTATCTCGTACCCTCCTATAAAGTGAGGTGGATAGTAATTGGTTACAGTCAAAATACGCATATTAACTCCATTTTAAAATGATCTCTTGGAGGACTCTCTTCACAAAGTCAACTCTTTCAAATGATTTTATAGAATAAAGCGCCAAAAAGATTGCAGAAATCATACTTAATTAAAAAAACGTTAGTTTCTATGTTCCGCAGCCTCCTTCTTTTTATCTTGTAGATCAAGTAACTTTGATACAGCTGCAATGATAGCAAATACAAACATAAGCTGATAAAAATTATTGGTCTGCTTAAGTACCCACTCAAGTGTAGACTGAATATATATGGCCGTCAGTCCCCCTGCTATGCCTATGGGGATATAGCGATAGGGGCTTCCTTTTAATCGAAAATAATTTCGTACATTTTTACCATAAAAATATAAGATAAAAATGATAAATACCCCAAGATTATGCCATCCTGTCTCAGCTGCGATCATCAGATAAATAGTTTCAACCAAACCACCTTTTTCATAGGCATCTTTTTTAGGTATATGGTTTCCGTATGGATAAGGGTCATTTATTTTCAGGCCAAAGTTATTAAGTCCCACACCTAATATCTTGTCATTTGCCATTTTTTGAGCCGCTATAGCAAGTTGTACCCGTACATCTAAAGACTCTTCAGGAGCTGTTTCAATCCTTTCTGTTATGGTATCCATTGCTTTGTATAATACACCAGAACCCAACATAAGAAACATCAGCGTAATACCTAATTTTCGTAGGGTAAACTTACTGCTATAAGAGAGGAAGAATACAATAAATACAGCCAAAGCAAACATTGCCATCCCTCCACGAGAAAGTGTCGAGATAATGTCAATGCCGGCCATACCAAACACAGGCAACCAATAAAAAAGCTTGCCATCTTCCTTATTGAGCAAAATACTTAAAAGCATAGCACCAAAAATTATCATATACAGTACTAAAGAGTTTTGGTGAGGAAAAGGTCCATATGTTTGAAAGATACCCAAAAGGTATTTTTGTTTCAATACAACATAAGTAATGAAAATAGTGATTAAAGAGATGATAACCATGAGTTCGGTAATATCTTCAAATCGGCGTATCATATTGTAGACCACATAAAAGAAAATATACATACGTAACATTTTCCATAATTCAAAAAATGAATAGAGAAGTACATCACTGTTTACTAAAGAAAGAAGAGAAAAAAAGAAATAGGTAAAATATAAAAAAGTACCAGGTGGTCTTTTAATCGGATATTTGTCTTTTCTTCCAATAACAACGGCTAAAAGAGAAAAGACTACGATGTCAACCATTCCTATTTCAAAACCTTTTGAGGTGCCTCTATACTCCTCCATAGAAACAAAATTAATATCAATCATATTACAAGTAAAGAACAGAAGTAAAAACCAAAGTACCTTTTCATATTTAGGATATTTTTTGACCATCATATAGTTAAAGGGTACCCCCAAAATAAGCACCGTAAAAAAAATGACATATTTGAGTTCAGACATTTAAATCTTCTTTACTCACAGTGTAGAGGTTTATCATCTCTTATAGCTATTAATTTTGCCGGTACACCTGCCACTACACCATAATCTTCTACATCTTTTAGTACGACTGAATTTGCTCCCACTCGCACATAATCTCCTAAATGTACAACACCCAAAACTTTAGCCCCGGTACCTACTTCTATAAAGTCACCTAAGACGGGGTCACTACCTTCATGACATTCACCCCTATCACCAAGTGTCACCCCTTGATGTAAAATACAGTTTTTACCAATGATCGTATTTTCTCCTACAACTACTCCCACTGGATGAGGCAGATATAATCCACCTTCTATTTTGGCATTTCGTGCAATGTCACATCCAAAAATAATTTGATTGAGTAGGGCGATTATTTTACCAATAATTCCAAGTCCATAGCGACTTGAAAAATTGGACAACCTAAATAGTACTACTGGAAGCATACGCGGATGTAAAAGAAAAAATACATTGCTAAGACGATTTTTTTTACAAGTTCTTAGCATTAAAATGTCTTTTGATACTGTATTAAAGAGTGTTGTCATTATAAACCTTTACCCATATGATACATCATAAAACTACTTTTATGATATAAAATACTTATTGCATTCATGGATGACTCCTTTTATTTTATTTATATTGTCATCATCTAGACGCTTCATTAGATGCAACAATACTTCTCTTGATGAGACTTGAAATTTTGTTTCTAACAAAAAAGTATCACTTTGCTCAATTAAGATAGGGACAAGATGCTCTGCTTGTGTATAAGCAGGGGCTTTGATTATCAAATAGTCATAGTTAAGATCTTTTAAATACTGAATGACAGTCTCTAATGAACTTTTACTTGGAATCATAATTGAATAATTCTCTTCTAAGTGCCAATATCCTTTATGTAGAATATTGCTAATTGTGATAGGTTTAAAATTTTCTTCTTTACTAAGAGTATTTAAATTAAATGAGGCATCAGCAGTCT
Organism: Sulfurimonas sp.; assembly: GCA_045046645.1. GTDB lineage: Bacteria > Campylobacterota > Campylobacteria > Campylobacterales > Sulfurimonadaceae > Sulfurimonas. The sequence continues at coordinate 4,467 of JASFZD010000107.1, forward strand.
CTTCATCTAATACATCAATCATCTCAATATATAGAACTTTTTTATTTTGATGTGCTAGTTGTCCTAAAATCATATCATTGGTTTTAGGATCAAAACTTTTTTCGATATCACTACCGATCACTAATGTATGCGTATGATCGTATGATTTTGAAATAATGGTATTAAGAAGATAAGAAAAACGTTTTTTAATCTCATCTATAGTTTTGTCCTTTTTTGGTAATTGAATTACTTCATTAATACCAAAGCGTTCACTTAGATCAAAAGTGGTTTTTATTGTATTATTGAAAAATTCTTTTACTATTATAAAAATAAGTGATAATATCAGACCCATAATACTAAACATGATAACTATAAGTTTTTTATATGTTGGTTGTGGAAATTCTGGGATTTTAGCTTCCTCAAAAAGTTTAAAATCCTCTTTACTTGAGCCAATAGCAAGCTTTAGATCAGATAACCGATTTGAAACCATTATCAGTTGACGCATAGCTTCATCTTTTGTCATGACAAGTGTATCAAAATGTTTCTTCAAGCCACTAAGGTACACAATACTATCTTCTATTATATTAATTTGTTCTTTTAGGTCACTACCCGTTTTTTTTGCACTTGCATAAGTTATTTTTGTTTTACTAAGTTCAATACGCATGGTACTTTTTAGTGGATTTCCACCGTATGTGACTTCATCAGGAGAAGCATATTGTGCATTTTTAATAGTATTTTTTAGCTGATTGATTTCTTTTACTGTCATTTTAACTTTGGGATGAATATCTGTATATGTATTTTTAAGTTTTCTTAACTCTTGTTCTTTTAGTTCAAGGTTTTTTTTGTTTGTTGCGCGTACAGTATATTTAAGTTTTATTTCATCAGGAAGTTTACTAAGCGATATTGTAAGTTCATCAATAGCTACTTTTAACGCTTGTGTTTTGATTGCATATTGAAGTTTATCGAGTTGAAGTTTATTAAGTTGAAGATATTTGATCTCTAACTCATTTTCTAATGAGATGAGATCATATTTTTTAAAAAAATCACTAATTGCTTTTTTAGACAGCTTCAGTTCAGTGACTTTTTTTTGCTTATTCTTTTCATAATAATCATAGATACGCTGAATAGCAGCATTTTGTGTAATATAAAAATTCTTAATAAATATTTTACTAAGTGTGTTTGCACCCAAAGCAACCAGTTTTTTTTGTTCACTGGTAAAAATAACTTCGATTATATCAGAGTTTCTACCACGCTTAATTTCAAACTTTGAAAATAAAGATTCAGGTGTTGTGTTTAAATCTAATGTTTTAATAAGGGCAGTAAGATTACTACGCGTACGAATAGTTTCTAAAGCGGTTTCATAATTGAAGTTTTGAAATTGGTATGGTATGTCACTGGAGTCTGATATTTTTTTATCATATCTGATCAATTTTGCTGTTGCAGTCCAAGATTTAGACTCTTTCATTTTTGCAATTGTAATACCGATAATAGTAAAAAGAATAATTCCAAGAATGATTAACCATAAATTTTTGCGTAATGCAGCAATAAATCTATAAGGTTCAATTAAAAATTTATTCTCTTTTATTTTTGTATTTAGTGTTTCCATGCTTTTTTATACCGCCAATTCACTTTCCATTGTTGCTCGTATATCTGTAATACTCACAACTGTATGATCTATTGTTTTATTGCTAAGCAGTACAGCGTTAGAACCTATAGCATCCGGGTGGTAACCATGCATACCTTTTATAAGGTCTTTACCGAAATAACTAGGATTAATCATTATACTTGGATTCATAACAAAAAACAATTCACCAAACTTTCCATCCTCAAAAAAAACTTTTATACGCTTAAGTTCATCCTCATCCAAAATTTTCCCCTCTTGAATGGTCTGAAGTTTTTGCGTTATTGATTGTTTGGCTGTTTCATTTTTAAACCAAAAACGTGCCATGGTTGAATCATACATAGCAACATAGTCATCACCATAATTAAAACCTAAACTGTTAATCTCACTTATAAGGTCAACACCCTCTGTAACATTATACATACCGTGGTCACTAAAGACATAAAGACTTACTTCATCATAATGTGTGAGTGCTTCATGGTATAGAGTAGCTATCTCTTGATCAAGCCATTTCAGTTTATCGGTGGTTTTTTGAGATTGTGTGCCATGCGAATGCATAGTACCATCTAAACTAGGAAGATAAAGCCATGCAAATTCCATATCAGCTTCTTGTATTTTTTGTTTCATCTGTTTTAAATTAAAAGTTTCATCTTTTCTCCAATCAGATGCAAAGTAGTTGATATTGTTTTCTTCACAATAATCAAAAATAGTATTGAACACTCCATTGGGTACGAAATAATCTTTCTTTTCAGTAAAATCAAAATAGCTTAATTTATCAAATGGGATAGAGTATAGTTGAAAATAGCCAGTATAATTGTGTATTCTTTTAACGACTTTGCTTAGTATATTTCTTACTCGAAATCTATTAAAAAAACCCGGTAAGACAGAGAATGGTTTTAACCACTTAAAGGGTGAGTTTTTAGAATAAAAAAAGAGTGAAGCTTGGGCATGATCTTGTGGATATTGTCCTGATAATATGGATGGTAAACAAGTATTAGTAAACCCTAATACAGACTTAAGTGGTTTTGAATCAATAACAATATCTTTTAAAAAATCCGGATGTTGTTTATAGATCTCATGACCAAAAGCATCGATAAATGTATATAGTGCAAGTTTTTTCATATTAAATCCTTTTATAGACGTATTATAAAAAATATTATTGCAGATACTTTGCATAGATCACTATCAAATAGAATAGCCTCTTTCTTTGTCAAGAACCTACAAAATATGTCTACTTTTATGGGATCATTCCATTGATGCAAAGTATCTGCAACAATCTCATATACAATTCATATAAATAATAAGATAAGGCATAAAATGAAAAATGTATTATATATAGATAGAGCGTTTAAAAATGAAATAGGCGGAGATAAAAATAGAAGTAGATATTTGTATCAAACATTGCAAAAAGATGCAAATATATATACCTGTATCATAAAAGACTCTTTTGAATATAGAGAAGATGACTCCACTTTTGAATTACCTATATCTAAAAAAACAACTATATCACTTCCGGAGGCAATCGCTGAATTTTCCAAAGAGACTATGGATGAATTCGTGTCTTTTATCAAAGAGCATGAAATTACAGAGCTCTTTTTTCGTACCATTGCTTTTAGTTTGCTTGCGGTATATGCGAAAAAAAAGATCCCGACTTTAAATATTATCATAGATGCAGACTTGATCTTATCTAGACTTATGGAGCAAGCTTGGAAAAAAAACAGGTCATTTAATACTAGATATTATTTTATTCAAACGCTAAAACTCTCTTTGTATGAGAAAAATTTATATAAAAATAATTTTACATTTTTGTTTTCCAATGAAGAGGAGTGTTTTAAAATAAGAGAAAAATATACAAGCTGTAATGCCAAATATTTACCAAACACAACAGACTTAACACCAAGGAATCCAGCTTCCTCAGAGAATAAAATCATACTCTTTTATGGTTCTATGGACTCAACAGCAAACAGAGATGCTTACACATATATTCAAGATACACTTTACAATGAGATAAAAGATGATCTGGAGTTATATGATTATGAGATCCATGTTGTTGGTAAAGGATGCAATGCTCTTTCTCCTTCAAAACACAAACGTGTTAAGATCATAGGAAAAGTAGACTCGATCGAATCAACTATCTTACAAAGCGCGTTTGTATTACTTCCTATTTACATAGCGTCGGGAACAAATACTCGTGTGATGGAAACGGCAATGGCTGGACGTGCTTTGCTAACTACACCACTTGGTATGGAGGGGCTATCAAATCAAAAAGATCAAGAACATGTATCTATGAATTTAGAAGAGATGTGCAGTAAAATAAAGAAGTTAATGCAGGATAAAAACCATTGTATTGAACTGGCAAAAACATTACAAGAGACAATAGTATCTTCGTTCTCCTATGAAAATTTTGAAAATGCTTTAAGTGAAATAGTTGAAGGATCAACTAAAGAAAAGATCTCGCTTATACATGTTCCAAGACGTTTTACACAAAAGTCATGGGGTGGAACGGAAACTGTTGTCATGAACAGTGCAAATCATTTAAAAGCTTTTGGATACAAATCAATTATATACACCTCTAAGGCGCTTGATCAAAACGCTAACGAAAAGATGGGTTCTGTTTTGATCAAACGCTTTAACTATTTCTATCCATTTTTGGGTTTGAGTAAAAAACAAAAGAGAGGATTTGATGCTATAGGTGGAAATCTTTTTAGTTTTTCACTTTTGCTTGCTTTGTTTCGACATAAAAATATGGATCTGATCCATCTTCATACACTTAAACGTATGGGTGCGATAGTTAGGACTATCGCTAGATGGAAAAATATACCTTATGTAATCACACTTCATGGCGGTTATTTTAGTATTAGTTCAGATGAGATAACTCATCGTGAAAAACAGCTGCAAAATGGTTATGAATGGGGCAAAATATTGGGTTGGATGTTTGGCTCTCGAAAGGTAATGGATGATGCAGCAGCAATCATTACTCTTTCACAAGAGGAGTATGACAAGGCATATGAAAAGTATGGCAACAAGGTTCATTATCTCTCAAATGGGGTAGATATAAAAACATTTTCAAAAGGTGACGGAAGTGCTTTTAAAAGAAAATATGATATACCTTTATCAAAAAAGATAATTCTTTGCAGTGCAAGAATTGACACTCAAAAAAATCAACTTCTTCTTTTGGAAGCATTTAATGAGCTGTGTAAAGCACAAGACAATCTTCATCTAGTGCTCTTGGGCGCAGTGTCCGATAATGATTATTTTGCTTTGTTAAAAACATTTATAGATAATAATTTGTTAAACTCCAAGGTAACTTTTATTCAAAATCTGACACCAAAAGATCAGTTGCTCTTTGATGCTTATAAGGGAGCTGATATGTTGGTTCTACCCTCGCGTCATGAGCCATTTGGAATGGTTATACTTGAAGCATGGTCTGCGGGAGTTCCTGTGGTTGCCTCTTCTACCGGAGGAATAGCGAAAATAATCACACATAGTAAAAATGGCTTACTTTTTGAAAATGGAGAGATGATGCATCTATATAAAAATATGGAATCTCTACTAAACAATAAAACCTTAAGAGAAGAGTTGATAAAAAATGCTTATATAGATGTTAAAAAGTATGACTGGAAAAATATAGCAAATGATTTAGATTCAATATATGGCAGAGTTCTAAAGAGTGCTTAATGGCAGTAAAGAGTATGGGATCATATCTGTTTAGAGTATAAATTTTTGCAGAATTCTTCTATATCATTTTTATTTAAAATACTCTCTATGTTGGGGTTTTTATAGATTTTATGAGCTATCTGAAGATCAGCCTCTTCAGACATCACTACAACTGGAATGTTGAGGCTCTCTTCTTCCATATAGTTAAGTACCTCAGAACCAATGCCGTCTGCTAAATAAAAGTTTAATAATATTAAGTCAAACTTCTCTGTATGGAGTAGTTGTTTGGCTCCATTGACTGTATCTGTAAATGTTAATTTAAATTTTTTTTCCAAATAGGTTTCAAATAACCTCCTGTATGTTTCGTTATCTTCAACAATACATATATGTTTGGCTGTATCCGGAGCATTCAAGATGGAATAGGTACTTATCGTTGAAGTGACAGTTGGTATAGTTATATTAAAACAGCTGCCTTTATCTACTTCGCTCTCTACCCATATCCGTCCATGATGAAGATCTTCTATAATTTTTTTACAAAGCATAAGCCCTAAACCACTGCCTGGCTCACTTTTTTGGTAAACATTCTCTATTTGAACAAAAGATTGAAAGAGTTTTTTTTGGTTCTCTTTAGAGATTCCAATGCCATTGTCACAAAGTGAAAACTTATACTCTTTTTCCTTTTCTTCATAGCTTAACTTTAGAGAGATTGCACCACCTTCTGGAGTAAATTTTATGGCATTACTTATTAAGTTTAACATTACCTGTTTAAATAGTTTAGGGTCAACCATTAAATACAGATGCAGATCTAAAATTGTATTTAGTGAGATATTCTTTTTTTGAGCCATAGGCAACATTAAAATTTCAACCTCTTGTAATATTAAAAATATACTACTTAATTTTGGATTAAATTTCATTTGACCTGCTTCAAGTTTGGCAAAATCTAAAATTGTATTCACGAGGTCTAGCAGGTTATTACCCGCTATATTTATTTTTTTAATATAGCCTCTTATATTTTCTGGTGTATCAGGGCGAAGCATTAAAACTTCAGAGTATCCATTAACTGCAGTTAATGGAGTTCGTAGTTCATGAGACATACTGGTTAAAAAAACATCTTTGGCACGGTTGGCATTCTCTGCTTTGTCCGCATACTCTCTTAATGACTGTTCACGCTCTTTAATTGAAAAGTTTAACTCAAGAGCCTCGAGTAGTAAAATGAGCATCTCTTTTAAATATAGCTTATTTGCTAGTGGTTTGAGTAAGATACCAAAGTAAAAGGTGAATTCTTTGTATTTAATTTTTTTTGTAAGATCGTATTTTGTTGCATCAAGATATTGAGTGTTGATTTCTATATCTTCAATTGCCCAGGCAAGAACTTCTTGAAGACTATCCTTAACACTATTTATCACATTGGTTTGTATATCGGTTTGTGTTTTAAGAATAAGGTCGTGTTTAGAGAAAATGGTGTGTATAGAACGTATAGCTTTCAGCCCGGCATTAAGAGATAAAAAAGCACTGGTAGAAAACTCTTTTAAAGGTCTATCTATCAATTCGTATATTTTATGTGTTATCCGTGTTAGTTCTTCAAAATGATTCTCTTGTTTTTTTCTGTTTTGTTTTTCAATCTCAGATTTAAGATTTGAAATGGATATGTGCCATTTTACATGTAATTCATTAAGCTCATCCAGGTCTATGCCAGAGGCTTTTAAAAGTTCAGACTCTTTGTTTAAGTTTTCTAACAACTTTAGACATTTACATTCTGATGGGTCGTTTACTATGGAATTTATAGCTGATATACTTTTCTCATCTATTTGCATAAATTTTTCTACTTTAGAGTAGTTTTCTTTATGGAATAAAAATACATCATATATCTCCATAAGCTTCCAAATAAGTGAGGCTTCAGAAGCATTATTAGAAGTTGTACTAACCTTATAATTAGCACTATCGATGATAATATGTTCTGCCATTGCTAAAAACTTAGATAATAATTCAAAATTACTATTCACTAATGGATTGCTATCTGACATTTCTCTTAGTAGCATATTTATTCCAAAAAAACCATATTTTACTTTAGAACTATCTAGTTTAATGCTTGCATGGACATGACCTACCTTACAAATACGATCTAAATAATTTTGATCAAGCGGAGGGGTAAATATAAAAACAATGAACTCTTTCATAGTCTCTAAAAAACGATTTATATCGGCATGGTTAGAATA
>JASFZD010000108.1:0-4080 GCA_045046645.1 Sulfurimonas sp.
CATGGTCGTCAAGAGATTACTTATGTATTTGCAGCACTTGAGGAGATACTTAAACCAACTTATGGCGTTATTGTTTATCAAGAGCAGGTTATGCAGATTGTGCAAACTATCGGTGGTTTTAGTCTTGGTGGTGCGGACATTGTTCGTCGTGCTATGGGTAAGAAAAAAGTCGAAGAGATGATTAAATATAACAAAGAGTTTAGTGATGGAGCCCAAAAACAGGGACTTGATTATAAAACTGCATCAGAACTTTTTGATCTTATTGAAAAATTTGCAGGATATGGATTTAACAAGTCACACTCTGCAGCGTATGCGATGGTTACATTTCAAACAGCATGGTTAAAAACCTACTATCCAAATGAATTTATGTCAGCACTTTTAACTTCTGATAAAGACAATACTGAAAAAGTCGTGCGTTATATAGATGAAGTAAAACGCATGGGAATTGAACTTTCTCCTCCTGATGTAAATGACTCTTACTTAGAATTTTCTGCCATAACCAAAGATGGAAAAGATATTATTTTGTTTGGTCTTGGGGCGATTAAAGGTGTCGGTGGTGCTGCAGTTGAATCGATTATACAAACGCGAGAAGAGGATGGAAAGTTTACATCCATAGAAAACTTTGTAAACCGTATAGACCCTTCAAAAGTAAACAAAAGGTTTGTAGAATCAAGTATAAAATCGGGTGGGTTTGATAGATTTGGTTACTCAAGAAAAGCACTTCTTGACCAGTTGGATTTGTTAGTAGAAACAGCAAAAAAAGCGAGTGATGCTAAAAAGAATGCAGTTGGTTCACTCTTTGGAGATGATGAAGAGATTACTACTGTAAAACTAGAGTTAAAAAATTCTGATGAGTATGTACTAAAAGAGATATTAGAGTTTGAAAAAGAGACTTTAGGATTTTATGTAAGTGGGCATCCAATGGATGAGTACCGTGAACAACTTGATGAATTAAACTATACACTTTCATCTGAGATAGAAAGCATTAAAGACGGTTCTTTTGCTATTTTTATAGGAAAAGTTGAAGAGATACAAAAAAAGATTTCTAAAAAAGGAAATCAGTTTGGCATAGTAAGTTTGATGGACTTTCATGGAAATGTTGAGATTATGCTTTTTGCTGATAAACTGGAACAACTCTCGGAGATGAACATAGAAGAGCCTGTTGCGTTTAAGGCAAAGATAACACATACAGAAATGTTTACACGCATAGGTGTTACAAAAATTATGACACTTAGAGAAGCAAAAAAAGAGACAAAAAAGGTTAAAAAAGAGATTCAAGAAAAACCTCCTGAACCTATAAATCTTGCTGTTAGACTTGATGCTGATACAAATATACTAGAGCATTTATACTCTGTAATTAGACAAAATCCTGGCAATAGACCACTCACTGTAACGATTGTCTCAAAACTCCATAATGTTGTTATAGAGTCAGCCATAAGAGTAGATAGCAAGATAATAACTGTTTTAGATGGACATGAAGCTATAGATATTTTAGATACATAAAGGATATGAGAGATGAAAAGTAAAATTTTAGTAGGCATTCAATTTTTAATGATATTTTTAATGCTATTACCACTTGGAACACCGATGGTATATTTTAAACTGGGTGCTTTTTTTATTGTTTTAGGTTTAGCTGTTGGCGTGGCAGCACTCTATAAAAACAAGTTGGGTAATTTTAATATTGTTCCAGATATTAAAGAAGATTGTACGCTTGTAAAGAGTGGAATTTATGGCTATATTAGACATCCTATGTACACATCTGTGTTAGTTACTATGTTTGGTGTTTTGCTCCTTTATTGGAATGTTTATTATATGATTTATGTTTATGCAATCTTGCTTGTAAATTTACTTGTGAAAATGTTTTATGAAGAGAGTCTGTGGAAATGTCACAGTGATGAGTATGTACAATACACAAAAAGCACTTCTCGCTTGATACCTAAAATATTTTAAAGAAATACAGTTATTTATGAAATATTTGAAAATAAACTAAATGAATAAAAAAATAATCAATCAAGCTCTTAAATTTGAAGATGAAATGCCTACATATTCACAGGTAAAAGATTTGTGCTTGTTAGCTACAGAGTATCAGATGGAAAATAGTGTTCATTTTTTACAAGCAAAAAGGGGTACAAAAACACTCCTAAAAGATAAAACACTTTTTTTTATTTTTATCTCGCAAACGCAAGGTGTTAATGTAGATGATTTTGAAGATCTACGCAAACTCTTAAACCCAAAGAGTAGAGCGGAAAATATAGAGTATAGTGGAAACTCAAAAAATAGTTATGTTGCCGTCTTTGATGGTACTGTTTTAGTGAAAAAAAGAGGAGAACTTGCAGAACTTTATCAGGTAGATGATTTAGCAAAGTTAGAAAATATTGAGGATTTTATAGCCATAGAAAATGGAGAAACATTTTTAAAAAGTGATAAATATATAAAATACTTTCAAGCAGAGCATTTTATATATTTATCAGGATATGCAAATAGCCTAACACGAAAATTTTTAAGCACTAAAAATGTTATTTTTTTTGTGGATTTCGATATTGAGGGGATGAATATTTATGAGAGCTTTACATGCAAAAACAAACATCTACATATTCCCAATGATTTAAAAAGATATTTTTTAAGTGAAAAATATCACAATGTAGAACTTTATAAAAAACAGAGAGCAAGACTTAAAGATAACTACTCTTGTGAGACTACACCTGTTATAAGTTTGATAAAAGAGTATCACACGGTGGTAGAGCAAGAGATAATTTATGAAGCATCTTGATTTAATTAAACTTGTAAGTAAAAATGCTGATATCATTGACAGAGCATACAGACATGAGCATATTCAAAATATAGAAGAAGAGCTTATTGATTCTACTCTTTTTATAAAAATAAATAATAGATATAAATTAAATAAAAATTATCTAAATTTTGTAGATTCTGTACTACAGCGTGTGGATTACAGCATAATCTTTGGAGATTATGAAAAAGAGTATAAAGAGCTTGTTAAGTTAAAAAAAAGATACCTAGAGACACAGAATGATTTTTACAAAAAAGGGATAGAACGATTAATAGAAAACCTTTATGAGAAATTTTATAATCGTGACAGAGAGATACAGATACTTCTACTGCGTCTTGAAAATGACACCTCCTTAGAGATAGATATACTCCTAGAAAATGCTACGGATACTTTAGAAAAAATATATGAACTGATAGGTGCTAATGAGAAGGTTGGTCATTTTTTTAGAAAAGATTTAAGAGGTTTAGAGAGTGGCATTGACTCTCTTTTGCAGAGTATAGGTCAAAATATTTTAAAATATATACAAAATATTGATGAGTATATAGACAAAATAAATAGATTTATAGTGCAAACTAAAAAACGCCGTCTTCAAAATAGACAAGTAATGCAAGTTGCAAATATGATTTTACAAGAAGATACAAATGCTCTTGATGAATCTCTTCAGCTCTCTTGTAAAAAACTATACTTTACGCAAGCACGGTCTCAAAAAAATAGAGTGTCCATATATCCAGATGACAAAGATATAATTAAACTCAAAAAAGAGTTAAAGAAAATACTAGAGAACCTTGATGTAAAACCTACAAAGAAAGAGGGAAGCATTAAGCCTCAGGCTCAAGAGAAATTGGATATTGTAAATATAGAAAATATTTTAAAAGATTTAAGGTTTGCAAAGAGTGATGATGTTTTTATGTTTGTAAAAGAGCATAATGAATTAACACGATTTAAAGAAAGAGAGTTAATCGAAGAATCTTTTAAAATATATCTCTATCTTACGACAAAGAGAGAGATTAGTTTTAAATCAATGTTTAATGATTATGATATAAAGGTTGCAGTATGGGAATAGATGAAGTTTTTAAAGTACTCAGTAAAGGTGTGATGGTCTCGATAAATTCACAAAAATATCACGATATAGCAAACTTTTTAATGATAGATGAGAATTTTGATGAGAGCTATGAGCTACTAAATAAACTTGGGTTTAGACTCAATGGAGAGAATGGCTACTTTTTCATATCTAAAAAAGATAGTATGAACGAATCAGAACGGCATAGTTTTTTAAATAGCCATAAAAAAGT